>JANXPK010000210.1 GCA_025357355.1 Rhodobacterales bacterium | reverse complement strand
GTGCAGCGCGGGTGCGTCGATCACTTCGCCACGGCATGAATTGATCAACGCGATCGGCCGCCGCAATCTAGAGAAGAAATCCGCGTCGGCCATGCGCAAGGTAGGGTAGGGCCCGCCGGATGTCAAAGGCACGTGCAAGGTGATGAAATCGGCTCGCGCAAGCAGGTCGTCAAGATCGACCTTGTGGACCCCAAGCTGCCGGGCCCGCTCTTCGGACAGAAAGGGGTCATAGGCGATGACCTTCATGTGCAGACCGACGGCACGGTCGCAGACGATGCCGCCGATATTGCCCGCACCGATGACGCCAAGGGTCTTGTTGAACAACTCCACCCCCATGAAGCGCGATTTCTCCCACTTGCCAGCTTGCGTCGATGCGTTGGCTTCGGGGATCTGTCGCGCGGCCGAGAACATCATGGCGATGGCATGTTCAGCCGTGGTGATCGAATTGCCGAACGGCGTGTTCATCACGATCACGCCCTTTTTCGAGGCGGCGGGGATGTCGACATTGTCGACCCCGATCCCGGCGCGGCCAACCACCCTCAGGCGCGTGGCGTTGGCCAGGAGCTTCTCGGTGACCTTGGTGGCCGAGCGGATGGCCAGCCCGTCATACTGGTCGATGATGGCGGCAAGGGCCTCTTTGTCCTTGCCAAGTTTGGGCAGGTAATCAACCTCGACCCCACGGTCGCGGAAGATTTGCACGGCGGTTTCGGAAAGCTCGTCGGATACCAGAACGCGAGGTGCCATGATGGGGCTCCAATGATGAGGGGGCGGGGAAGGTGCGCAATGAATGCGCTCCCTACGGGGTTACTGCGCGGCGATCTCGGCCTGAAAGGCATAGGCGATCCACGGCATCAGGGCGGCCACATCGGCAGCCTCGACCGTGGAGCCGCACCAGATGCGCAGGCCGGGCGGGGCGTCGCGGTAGGCGCCAAGGTCAAAGCCGGCCCCTGCCTTTTCGATGCGTCTGGCGACAGCCTTGGCAAAAGCCTCGCCATCCTTGATGCGCGGATCGGCGAATTTCAGGCACACGCTGGTGGCTGATGCAATCGCCGGCGTTTCGGCCAGATTGGCGATCCACGGGTTTGCCGCACAGAAATCCCAGACCACCTGCGCATTGGCATTGGCCCGCGCGATCAGGCCCTTGAGCCCGCCCACAGACTTGGCCCATTTCAGCGACACCAGGTAATCCTCGACCGCCAGCATCGACGGGGTGTTGATCGTCTCACCGGTAAAGATGCCTTCGATCAGCTTGCCCTTCTGGGTCAGGCGGAAAATCTTGGGCAGCGGCCAGGCGGGGGTGTAGCTTTCCAGCCGCGCCACGGCCCGCGGCGACAGGATCAACATGCCGTGCGCGCCCTCGCCGCCCAGCACCTTTTGCCAGGAAAAAGTCACGACATCCAGCTTGTCCCACGGCAAGTCCATCGCGAAAGCAGCCGAGGTCGCGTCGCAAATGGTCAGACCGCCCCGGCCCGCCGGGATCACATCGCCATTGGGCAGGCGGCAGCCAGAGGTGGTGCCATTCCAGGTGAACACGACATCGCTGTCAAAATCGACGGTAGCGAAATCGACGATCTGGCCATAGGGCGCAACCTTGACCTTGGCGTTCAGCTTCAACTGCTTGACCACGTCGGTGACCCAGCCTTCGCCAAAGCTCTCCCAGGCCAGCATCTCCACCGGACGGGCACCCAAGAGCGACCACATGGCCATTTCCATGGCGCCGGTATCAGAGGCGGGCACGATGCCGATGCGGAAATCGGCCGGAATGCCAAGAATTTCGCGGGTCAGGTTGATCGCCCCGGCCAGTTTGGCCTTGCCAACCGCCGCGCGGTGCGAGCGGCCAAGGGGCGCGTCGCCAAGCATTTCGAGGGTGAAGCCGGGAACCTTGGCACAGGGGCCAGAGGAGAAGCGCGGGTTTGCCGAGCGCGCAGCCGGGGTCTGCAGATCAGACATGGTATCCTTCCAGATAAATGCCCCCCGGTGGGGAGGGGTGTCCCGCCGCCGTGATTACGGGGGTCCGCGCACTGGCACAAGCCGGAAAATCAGCGTAATGCGCCACATCGCCGTGAAAAGGCGACGCCTTCGTCCACTATCGGAAACTCCTGCATGTTCGTAGCCACCCTGCTGACCAACCCCGATCACCCCGTACTGGAGCGTGTGACGGTCGAAAGCCTGCGCAATGCCTGGGGCGGCGGCGATGCCGTCTGGCTCGACCCCGGCGTGGCAGCAGAGTTCGCGCTTCCAGTGGTTCCCGCCAACCGCTGGGAGGTTTGGCAAGGACTGCAAGGGTTGGGCATCGACCTGATCGTGCAACCGGCCCTGGGGCGGCGCAAGCGACTGCTCTTGGCCGATATGGACAGCACGATGATCGAGCAGGAATGCATCGACGAACTGGCGGACGAGGCCGGAGTGGGCGTCCCTGTCGCCGCAATCACCGCGCGGGCAATGAACGGCGAATTGAATTTCGAGATGGCGCTGCGCAAACGGGTGGCGCTTTTGAAGGGCCTGCCCGCCTCGGTCATCGAAGGTGTGATCGCCAACCGCATCACATTGATGCCGGGGGGCAAGACCTTGCTTGCCACGATGAAGGCCAACGGAGCCTATGCCGCCCTGGTTTCTGGCGGCTTCACCGCCTTTACCGCCGAAATAGCCGCCGTTCTGGGTTTTGATGAGAATCGGGCCAACAGGTTGCTCGTCGAAGGGGGGGTGTTGACTGGCAAGGTGGCAGAGCCGATTCTGGGCAAGGCCGCCAAGGTTCAGGCGTTGCGGGACCTCACGGCGCAACTCGGCATCACCCCGGCAGAGGCTTTGGCCGTGGGCGATGGCGCGAACGATCTGGGAATGCTGGCCTTGGCCGGAACCGGGGTTGCGCTGCACGCCAAACCCATGGTTGCGGCGCAATGCGAGGTACGGGTCAACCACGGCGATCTGACGGGGCTTTTATTCCTGCAAGGCTATGCGCGCGCAGAGTTCGTGGAGTGATCCGGCGTTCTGTCCCGGCCAGCCCGGGTGTCGGACAAAAGTTAAATTTCGGTAAATATAGAACTGTAGCTATATGATATTTATAGACTTTCATGACGGTCCGAACCTCGGACCTTTCTCCCCGCCGCCTCTCACCCCCAGTCGGCTGCCTGCATCTCTCGCAGACGCGAGGCGGTGCGGGCGAATTCAAAGGCCCCCTCGCCTTCGACATACAGCCGTTCGGGGCTGTCGGCCGCCGAACAGATCAGCCTGACCTTCGCCTCATAGAGGGCGTCGATCAGGGTGACGAACCGCTTGGCCTCGTTGTAATTGCTGGCCGACAGCTGCGGGATATCCTCCAGCACCAGCACCCGTACGGCCCCGGCGATGGCCAGATAATCGGCGGGACCAAGTGGCCTGGCGCACATATCCCAGAAACTGGCGCGGGCCGCACCGTTGGCAAAGCGGGACAGTTCCACCGTGCGGCCGTTGACGGCCAGCGACAAGGGCGCGGGCATGGCGGTGCCGGTCAGGTCCGCCCATATTCGATCGATCTGCGTGCCTGCGCTGCTTGCCGGATGGAAATAAACCTGCGCCCCGGCCAAACGGTGCTGGCGATAGTCATGGGGGCTGGCGAGTTCGACCACCTCCATCCGGTCTTTGATGAGGTCGATGAACGGCAAGAACAGCGCGCGGTTCAACCCGTTCTTGTAAAGATCGTCGGGCGCGCGGTTTGAGGTCGCCACGATGACCACGCCCCCGGCCAGCAACCGTTCAAATAGCCGCCCGACAATCATGGCATCGGCAATGTCGCTGAT
>JANXPK010000442.1 GCA_025357355.1 Rhodobacterales bacterium | reverse complement strand
GAAATGACCAACCTGTCGTGGATCATTGATCCGCCGATGCTGACACGGGTTACCGGCGCTGCCAAAGTCGCCATCCTGAACGATTTGCAGGCTCAGGGTCAGGCGCTGGGCCATATCACACCAGAGTTCCTGCGCCCGGTGATCGAGGCGCCGGCGGTGCCCAATGCCTCGATGCTGGTGGTGGGGCTTGGCACCGGCATCAACGCCGCCCCCGTCCACAACACGCCGTGGGGCCGTGTGGTGCCGCCGTCCGAATGCGGCCATGTGTCAATGCCCATCCGCGACGAGCGCGATCTGCGGCTGGCGCGTTTCATCGAAGGCTACGGCGAGCATGCCCACGGCTTTGCCGGGGCCGAGGATGCGCTGGCCGGGCGCGGGCTGGAACATATCCACGCCTTTGTCACCGCCGGGGCCGGGAAGCCTTTGGCCTTGTCGAGCGGGCATATCATGACGGCATTGGCGGCGGGCGATCCCCTGGCCCGCGACACGGCGCGGCTTTACACCCACATTCTGGGGGCTTTCCTTGGCAATCTTGCGCTGATCCACCTGCCCTATGGCGGCATCTTTCTGATCGGCGGCATGTCCCGCGCGATGACCCCCTATTTCGCCGAGATGGATCTGGCCGGATCTTTGCGCGACAAGGGCCGTTTTTCCGAGTTTCTCAAGGGCTTTCCGGTCTGGGTGGTCGAAGACGACTTCGCCGCCCTGACCGGTTGCGCCGCCTATCTGGCCAACGGGGCGCAAGGCTGACGGCGCTTCAGGTCAGGTGCGGGATTCCGAGTCCCTGAATTCGGGTTAGAGCACGGCGTCGCTTGCTGGAAACATCCTGATGGGCTCTTGGCCTGTACGGCCGCCATCGCCACCCGCACCAGAGGACCGGCTGATGAAGGCTCCGGGGGAGCCTTCATCGGTCCGATTGCCACCGCGCGGCAGCGCAAGGCAAGGGGGATTGGGCTGGGTACTGTGGTGAGGAAGGGGAGGCGACTGCCTGGGGTGGGCGCTGAAGGCGCCTGCCCGGG
>JANXPK010000145.1 GCA_025357355.1 Rhodobacterales bacterium | reverse complement strand
TTGAGATAGGCGCGCACATCGGCCTGATCGCCGCTGGACACTTTGGTGTAACCCATGATCACCGCCTTCACCGCCACCCATACCGACCAGTCCGCAGACGACATCTTGCGGCCCTTGGTCATCTTGTCAAAGCGCGAACTGACCTGCGTGGCACCGTCCCGCTCCATCGCCCAATGCCAGGCTTGCGCGGTCAGACCGATCGAGCCGATGACCGGGCGCGGCAACTGGGTGGCATAGGGAATGTAGCGGCCAAACTCGCCCCGGGTGTCGGCGACAAACACCACGTCGTAATCGACATCCGCGGTCAGGAGTTTGACATTGTTGCCCTCGCGCGCCTCTGGGTTGGCGGCAAGGGTGAAGGCGCGGCTGCCGACGATCTGCAGTTGCAGCCGTTCGGCGGAACTGGCGAAGGCGTCGGCGAGGCCCTTGTCAGAGGGGTCTTCGCCAACCAGAATCAGAATCTTCATCCAGTTCATCGAACGCAAGTATTGCACAAAGCTGTCCATGACCATCCGCATCGACGGACCGGTGTGCAGCATGTTGGCATAGCAGGCAGAGCGCAGGCTGTCTTCGGGGGCAGTGGCATTGATCAGGGTGACGGGCAGACCCTTGGCGGCATCGGCCACGGCCTTGACCAGCGGGGCGGGCAGGTCAAGCACCACAAAGCCCGCGCCATCGGCAATCATCGCCTGCAATGAGGCCGCAAGACCCTCTGGTGTGGACTCCTTGATATCGAGGACGGGGTTGAGGTTGACGGAATTGGCGACAAAGGCGAGGTCCTTTACCGCCATCCTGGCACCATCTGCCGTGATGTCGGGTGGCGGCACGATCAGGCGGGCATAGCCCCAATCCTGCTTGTAGCGCGGGTCGTTGGTCAGGGTCAGAAGGCCGATATGCAGGTCCTTGGCGGCACAGGCGCCGGACCAAAGAACCGCGAAGAGAAGGATCAGGATACGCATCAGTCGTCCACCCGTATCGAATGTGGCGTCCGCCCGACCGGCAGCGACTGGACAGCTTTCATCGAGGCGACATCCACCACTGTGATATCATCCGACAGGCCGTTGGCGACATAGGCGGTCTTTTCGTCGCGCGACAGATCAACATCCCAGGCCCGGCTGCCGACCAACGTATAGCCCAGCACCGCGCGCGATTTGGTGTCGACAAAGACCACGTGGTTGGAGCGGCCCAAGGTGATGATGACCTTGGAGCCGTCCTTGGTGATGGTCATGCCAACGGGTGTGACGTCTTCGGGGCGAAAGCCGGGGGGCAGAAAGGTCAGAACCTGCGAAACCGCCAGAGTGGCGAGGTTGATGATGTGAACTTCGGAGGACAGCTCGTCGGACACCCACAACTCGGTGCCATCCGGGGTGACGACAAAGCGCCGCGGGCGCGTGCCGACGACGATATTCTTGGTGACGCGGGCGGTGGCGATGTCGACGACATGGACCATATCGGCGACCTCGGAGGTCACGAAGGCGGTCTTGCCACCGATGGCGTTGATGACGCCCTCGGGCTCAGCCCCGGTCGGGACGCGGGCGGTCACGGTCTTGGAGGCGATGTCGATGATTTCCATCACCGAGTCCTCTTCATTCGACACATAGATCTGCTTTTCGTCGGGCGAAAAGGTGAACATCTCCGGGCTGGGGCCGGTCGGGATATTGTCGACCACCTTCAGCGTCGCCACGTCGATCACATCGATGGAATCGTCATCGCCGCAGGCCACGTAAAGCTTGTCATGGGCGGCATTGAAGTGCATGTCGCGCGGCCGACGCGAGGTGTCAATGCGGGTGTTCAGGCTGAGATCGGGGTTCAGCACCACCACCTGATTGCCACGTTCGAGGCTGACAAAGATCAGCCCGGTATCCTTGGCCATCAGGGGGCTGGCCAGCAACACAAGCATGAGGAGCAGTTTCTTCATCTCAATTCACCAGAAAGGCACCCTTCATGCCGCGGTTCTCGTAGCCATCGACCCAGAACGCATAGCTTCCCGGCCGGATCGGCACAAAGGTCAGCTCGAACGTGCCCTTGTCGTCAAAATCCAAAGAATAGACGCCGGTTGCCTGAACGGTCAGTCCGTCGATCGTGACTTTGTTGAGCCATACATTGCGGAACAGTTCCGGCGCCAGAAAAGCAAACTGCTCCTCGCCGTCCGATGAGATGTGCAGCCGATACATCTTGCCGGTTTCCAGCGTGTAAGAGGTTTGCGACAGGCTGAGGTTGTTGTTCAGGACCAATTCGGGCAGGTTGATCGGGCGGGACGCCAGATTGCCGTCGGCAAGGACCGGCAAGGTCCAGATGGCCACCACCGCACATGCCACCAATAACGGGTTCTTCAACCTGGCCTCCTCGCACGACATGGCGGTTTTCCGGGCGGACAAAAGACACGGCACCTCGGACCGCCTTCGGCACATCTTGTGCTTGGAGTTTCCGCCTTGGCCCCTGCGACGTCAATTCGCCATAACGGATGTTCAGTATTGGCAAGACGAATAGCCTTGCATGATAGGTCTGAAGACAACCGTCGCGAAGGTTCGAAAGGGGGATCATCATGCTGATAAACCGTCGTTTCATGGTTACCGGCCTAATGGGAGCGTCTTGGTTCTCGCTGTCGGGATTCGGGCCGGAATCCAAGACCATAACCCTGGGGCTGCAAGAGGGTGGCACCGCATCCTGGGAGATTGCGGCGATGCAGGC
>JANXPK010000137.1 GCA_025357355.1 Rhodobacterales bacterium | reverse complement strand
GACGCCCGCGCCAACACCGGATAGGGCACGCCGGTTCGCACGCCCGCCAGTCCGACCATGCTCATCAGCACAAAGATGATCAGCGAGCCGATGCCGATGGCGATGACAAAGTTGACGAAGCTGCCGCACAACAGGAACAGGCTCGCGGCGAGGTAGTAGCCCCACAAGCTGTGCACGTCCGAGGTCCAGACGTTGAAAATCGAAAACGCACCCCATTTTCGCTCTGCCGCGGGGGCAAGATCCTCGTTGTGAAGCGAGGGTGACGGGTTGGTCAGTTGCATTACGCTGTCCCTTTCAACAAGGGAAACCCGCGGCCGCATCGCCGATATGGAAATTTGCCCCACAGGTTCCCGTGATGCCCGATTCCGGGCTTTCTTGACGCTTTGGGTAGACCCGTTGCCGGGACTTACCTAAAGTCAAGACTGCGCCTGAAGCTTCATGAGGGCAATCGGCTTAAATGGGGATGCACCTTTCGGATTTTTTTGAAAATGTTTCAAAAACTGCCCATAGACCCGGCAAGCTAACTCAGAAATGCCGCGCTTATATCCCGCGACTGGCATGGCCCGGCTTGGCGTTGAAACAGACAGGCGGGATCAAAAAGGGCGGTCGCAAGACCACCCTTTTCCAAAATCTGAATCAGATCAGGCCGATTTGCGCTTGCGACACATCGCAGCCGGGGCCCGACCATCACCCGATCCGCCCCAGTTGAGCGTCGCCAAAAGCCGAAGGCTGGTTCAACCCGTAGCCAAGGATGCGGTTGAAGCCGACTTGCGCCGTCCACAAAAGCCCAAACAGCAGCACCATAACCCAAGACGGCCCCCACGCGCCGCCGCCCAGCCGACTCCCATGCTCAAACCGGCCAGAAAGACCAGCCCGCCCTCGATCCGTTGCCAAAGCACCGCGTTCATTCTGCCGCATGCCGTCTTGGCCCCAGCATGTCCTTGAGGTAACGTCCGGTGTGGCTGCCATCGACCTTGGCAATCGCCTCGGGCGTGCCGGTGGCCAGGATCAGCCCACCGCCATCGCCGCCCTCGGGCCCGATGTCGATGATCCAGTCCGCCGTCTTGATCACATCCAGATTGTGTTCGATCACCACCACGGTATTGCCCTGATCGACCAGCGAGTGCAGCACTTCCAGCAGCTTGCGGACATCCTCGAAATGCAGGCCGGTGGTCGGCTCGTCCAGGATGTACAGCGTCCGCCCGGTCGCCCGGCGGCTGAGCTCCTTGGACAGCTTCACCCGCTGTGCCTCGCCCCCTGACAGCGTGGTCGCCTGCTGGCCAACCTTGATGTAGCCAAGCCCCACCTCGCACAGCGCATCCATCTTTTCACGGATGCCGGGAACCGCCTGAAAGAAGCCCTGCGCATCTTCACACGTCATATCAAGAACATCGGCTATGCTCTTGTTCTTGAACTTGATCTCCAACGTCTCGCGGTTATATCGGTGGCCCTTGCAGGTTTCGCAGGTTACGTAGACATCGGGCAGAAAGTGCATTTCAATCTTGATGACGCCGTCACCCTGACAGGCCTCGCAGCGCCCGCCCTTGACGTTGAAGCTGAACCGCCCCGGACCATAGCCGCGCGCCTTGGCCTCGGGCAGCCCGGCAAACCAGTCGCGAATCGGGGTGAAGGCGCCGGTATAGGTTGCGGGGTTCGAGCGTGGCGTGCGGCCGATGGCGCGCTGATCGATGTCGATGACCTTGTCGAGGTGTTCAAACCCGCGGATCGTCTCGCACGGCGCCGGGGTCTCATGCGCGCCGTTCAGACGGCCAGCGGCGGTCTTGAACAGCGTCTCGATGGTCAGCGTCGACTTCCCGCCGCCCGACACGCCAGTCACGCAAACGAACTTGCCGAGCGGAAACTCGGCGGTGACGTTCTTGAGGTTGTTGCCCGTCGCGCCCACCACCACCAGCTTCTTGCCCGACCCCGCGCGCCTGACCCGCGGCACCTTGATCTCGCGCTGGCCGGACAGATATTGTCCGGTCAGGCTGGCCGGGTCGGCCGCAATCTCCGCAGGTGTGCCACGCGACACCACGACGCCACCGTGCACCCCCGCCCCCGGCCCCATGTCAAAGACATAGTCGGCCTCGCGGATCGCCTCTTCGTCATGCTCGACCACGAGAACGGTGTTGCCCGCGTCGCGCAGGTTCTTCAGCGTGGTCAGCAGCCGGTCATTGTCGCGCTGATGCAGCCCGATCGACGGCTCGTCCAGCACGTAAAGCACGCCTGTCAGCCCCGACCCGATCTGCGAGGCCAGCCGGATCCGCTGGCTCTCCCCGCCCGAAAGCGTGCCCGCATTGCGGCTCATCGTCAGGTAATCCAACCCGACATTCACCAGAAACCCCAGCCTTTCGCGGATCTCCTTCAGGATCGCCCGCGCAATCTCGTTCTGCTGGGCGGTCAAGGTGGCAGGGACCGACGCGATCCAGTCATGGGCCTGACGG
>JANXPK010000016.1 GCA_025357355.1 Rhodobacterales bacterium | reverse complement strand
CCGGTGACCGCGACCTCGGCAAGTTGGAAGGTAATGGTGCGGGCGTGGCGCACGACGCGGGCGCCGATCTTGATCAGCAGGCGAAATCATGCGAACTTGCCATCAAATGGCAGGACACTTGGGGAATGTCGGCTGATTGAGGGGATGCAAAGCCGCCCCGAAAACCGGATGATTCGCGGTTCATAGTTAACACGACCCAGCGACCGAAAATCTCACCTGGGGTGTAGAGACAATGTAGAGGGATTGTAGGTGATTTGTAGGTCGTTCACACCTCGTTAATCCTGCCGATTAACACAGCGCTCTCAAGGACTTGCGTCAGGTCCGATAGCGGGCAATCACCCGCTTGGCGATGTCCAGATAGCGCACCGCCTTGTCCGCCATCCCCGGCTCATCCCGCCGCGCCGCGAGCCAGCCGAGATAGGTCAGACTGCGCAAAATCATGAACAACGGCAAGAAAGTCAGATCTGGCAACCGACGCTCCTCGGCATAGCCCGCCAGCAAAGCGTCGTGTAATTCCGGAAAGTCCGGCTCATCCACCGCCTTGTAAAGCGTGGTCGCCAGATCGAACAGCCGGTAGCCATAACCCGAATCGTCAAAGTCGATGAAATGAACCTGCGCCCCATCCAACAGCACGTTTTCATTGACCAAATCGGCATGGATCAGCCCAAAATCCAATGCAGCATCCCGCAGCACCCCCTCCGCCCAGTCCCGCACCTCAGCCAGCAAACGCCCGTCTGCCGCATCACCACTCTCCCAGAACCGCCCCCAGAACGGCGACGCCCCGACCAACCCCTCACGGTCCCACGACGGGCGCTGAAACCCCTCAGGCGGGGTCCACTCGTCACACATCTGGTGCAGCCGCGCCATCTGGCTACCAATTGCGCGAAAGAGCCGGGTGCGATCAGCCCCAACAAACGCCAGCGGCTGTCCTGAACGGCCCATCGGCACCCCGGGCAGCCAACTCAGCAAACTCGCAAACCGGCCGCCCACCTTGACCAACGCGGCTCCGTCACCGGTCAAAGCAGGCCTCGGCACCCGCACCCCCCGCCCGGCCAGCATCGCCATCAGGTCCAATTCCGACTGCAATGCTACCACACCATGATAGCCGGAACGGTGAAGCCGCAACGCGTGGGGGCCCTGTGAAGTTTCGACCCGGAACACCACATTCTCGCGCCGCATGAACATCTGCGGCGTCCCGGTGATCTGCGGCCAATGCGCCGCAGCCTCCACTGCCATGACCTGGTCCAAATCGGGCTCTGCCATAGGTCAGCCCTGCCGCCGCGCCATGCCGACCGTTCCCAACGGCCCGCGCCTCACGTCCCTGACAACTCTGCTTCGCGGGCGGCTGCGTGCAGCATTTCACGGTCCAACTCGACCTGTTCATGCGCCCGAGGTTTGCTGAGCGGCGCGAACAGCAAATACACGGCCGGCGTCAAAAACATCGTCGAGATCGCGGCAAAACCCAGCGCCCCGACCACGACCCAGCCCAGCGCGCTGCGCGCCTCGGCCCCCGGACCGGACGCATAGACCAAGGGCAACGCCCCCAGAATCGTGGCCAGTTTCGTCATCAGGATCGGACGCAGACGGACCATGCTTGACTGCTCGATAGACTCGCGCACCGAAAAACCCTGATCGCGCAACTGGTTGGCAAACTCCACCACCAGAATCCCGTTCTTGGCCATGATGCCAACCAACAGCACCAGCCCGATCTCGGAATAGACATTCAGCGAGCCGCCGGTCAGCAGCAAGGCATAGACGCCACACGCCAGACCGAAGGGCACGGTGATCATGATGATCCCGGCGCTGATAAAGCTTTCGAATTGCGCGGCCAGCACCAGCAGGATCACCAGCCCGGCAAAGCCAAACGTCGTGGCCAGCCCGTTGGAGTTCTGGCCGATGGTCGCGGCCTCGGCCAAGGGAATGATCGACACGCCTGCCGGCAGTTGCGGCAGCAAAAGCGCGCGCGCCGCCGTATAGGCGTCACCGATCGGAAAGCCGTCGGTCAGCGCTGCCGACATGTCCACTGCGCGCTGCTGTTGCTCGCGGTTCAGGGAGGGCGATGACGACCCTTCGGCCAGTGTGACAAGCGAGGCCATCGGAACAAAGCGCCCGTCACCGGCGCGTACAAAGATATTCTGCAAGTCGGTCGGGTCGTTGATCGGCTGGCTGGTCGATTGCAGATAGACCGGATAGGTCACATCGTTCAGATCAACGTTGCCCAGCGGTTTTCCGTCCAGCATGGCCTGCAAGGTGACACCAAGGCCAGTGACATCGACGCCCAGCTGATCCGCGCGACTGCGGTCGATCTGCACGGTGACCTCGGCCTGCGTGGTGTCATAGCTCGACCGGACCTGACCATAACGCGGATCGGCGGACATCGCCGCAACCGCGATATCAGATGCCTTGGCGAGCCTGGCGTAACTGGTCCCGACCAGCGCGAATTGCAAACCGTTGCCGCCGCCGCGAATACCCAGACTGTTGGGTTGCACAGCAAAGGCACGCACGCCCGGCACCTGGGCAATCGCCTTGCTGATGTCGGCAGCAATCGCCAGTTGACTGCGCGCACGCTGGTTTTGCTCCACCAGCGAGATGGTGATGAAGCCGCGGTTGGTGGTGCCGCCAAAGCCAGTGATGGAAAATACATTCGACACTTCACCCGCGGCCTTGAGCGGGGCAATCAGATCCTCGATCTTGCCGATCTGGGCATTGGTATAATCAAGGCTGACATTCTGTG
>JANXPK010000837.1 GCA_025357355.1 Rhodobacterales bacterium | reverse complement strand
CGCATGGCCTTCGACGATTTCGAAGAAGCGCTTTTTCAACAACGCCCGCACCTCGGGTTTGAAAGCGCGGATGGTAGCGCAGAACATCGCCTCTTCGGGGATGATGTTGGACGCAGTGCCGGTATGGATCTGGGTGACCGAGATCACCGCCTCGTCCAGCGCATAGACATTGCGCGGGATGATGGTCTGGATCGCCTGCACCATGCCGACGACGGCAATTACCGGATCGATGCAGTCATGCGGCGTGGCCCCATGGCCGCCCTTGCCGGTGACATAGACAAAGGCGGTATCGACCGAGGCCATCAGCGCGCCGGGAGTGGTCAGGAAATGGCCGAAGGGCACGTTGGGCGCGTTGTGGATGCCGTAAACCTGGGTGATGTCGAAGCGGTCCATCACGCCTTCCTTCACCATGGCTTGACCCCCTGCCCCATCCTCTTCGGCGGGTTGGAAGATCAGCGCCACCCGACCGGCAAAGCGCCGCGTCTCGGCAAGGTATTTGGCGGCCCCCAGAAGCATGGTCACATGGCCGTCATGGCCGCAGGCGTGCATCTTGCCCGGGATGGTCGAGGCGTAGGCGGCCCCGGTCGTCTCGGCAATGGGCAGCGCATCCATGTCGGCGCGCAGGCCGATGGTGGGGCCTTCGGCGTTGCCGTTGATGAGGGCGACGATGCCGGTCTTGGCGATGCCTTCGTGAACCTCGTCCACCCCGATTTCGCGCAGACGCTGGGCGATGAAGGCGGCGGTGTTGAAGCAATCGTAACTGAGTTCTGGATTTGCATGCAGATGCCGCCGCCAGCCCTTCATTTCCTCGGCATAAGCGGCGATACGATTGACGACGGGCATGGCGAACTCCTGTACGCTGGCCCGTGATCAAATCGGAAAACAGGGGCCGCCGCAATGCCTGACACTGCTGACCTGGTGCATGACCCAAAGGGCGGGCTGGAGCGGTTGCGCGAGATCATGCGCCGCCTGCGCGACCCTGAAAGTGGCTGCCCCTGGGACATTGCCCAAAGCTTTGCCACCATCGCGCCCTATACGGTGGAGGAGGCGCACGAGGTAGCCGATGCCATTGCGCGGCAGGCCTGGGACGAATTGCCGGGCGAGTTGGGCGACCTCATGTTGCAAGTGGTGTTCCATGCCCGGATGGCAGAAGAGGCGGGGCTGTTCGACCTGGACGATGTGCTCAGGGCGATCAGCGACAAGATGGTGGCGCGGCATCCGCATGTGTTCGGAGACGAGAGCCGCGACAAAAGTGCCGATCAGCAGACAGTGGACTGGGAGCGGGTCAAGGCGGCGGAGCGTGGCACTGGACGGGTGCTGGACGGGGTGGCGCTGGGCCTGCCTGCATTGACGCGGGCGGTCAAGCTGCAGAAGCGGGCGGCGCGGGTGGGGTTCGACTGGCCCTCGACCGATGAGGTGCTGGCCAAGATTGCCGAAGAGGTCGGGGAGCTGGTCGAGGCGCGGCGGGAGTTGAGCGAGGCGGAGGTGGCCGAGGAGTTCGGCGACCTGCTGTTCGTGATGGCCAATCTGGCGCGCCACATGAAAGTCGATCCGGAAGCCGCCCTGCGCGCCGCCAATGCCAAGTTCACCCGGCGGTTCCGCAAGATCGAGGATTGGCTGGCCGAGACTGGCACGACACCCGAGCAAAGCGATCTGGCCGAGATGGATGCGCTCTGGAACCGGGCCAAGGCGGAGGACAAGGCGGGGCGGTAGAGGGCAGCGGCACTTCCCGATATCATTGGTCCATAAATATCCTCAGGGGGTGAGGCGAAGCCGAGGGGACGGAAGGCCCCCTACTTGCCTTGAAACCGGGCGGCGCGCTTGGCGAGAAACGCGGCGACGCCTTCGCGGAAATCCTGCGTTTCGCCGCATTCGCCTTGCAAACGCGCCTCGAGCGCCAGTTGCCCGGCAAAGTCGTTGGAAAAACTGGCGCGCAAGGCCTGCTTCACGCCGAGGTAGGCGCGCGACCATCCGACCGCCGCGGCGAACAGGACGGCG
>JANXPK010000803.1 GCA_025357355.1 Rhodobacterales bacterium | reverse complement strand
GAGTTGCTGGCGCCGGTGGCGGGAGTGTTCTTTCGCCGCGAGCTTTGGCCGTCTTGTCTGCGCGGCTTGAGCCTGGCGCATGTCGCGGGAGAAAACTCTGTGCGAACCGGAAATCTGCTGTCAGATTGAATCCAAGCAAACGGGGAGAATGCGATGAAAGGGTTGCGAACAGGACTGGGGCTGCTGGCGCTGGTGCTGGGTCTTGGTGTGGGTTCGGCCCGGCCGGTGCTGGCCGATGACACACTGGACCGCGGCATCGGATCGGAATGGTCGTCACTGGACCCGCAGGTCAATTTCGACGCGGCGGCGGGCTGGATTCAGATGGATGTCTATGAGGGGCTGATCAGTTTTGACGGCACCGGCAAAGTCATTCCGGGCGCGGCGGAAAAGTGGGATGTGAGCAGTGACGGGCTGACCTATACATTCCATCTGCGCGACGGGTTGAAATGGTCGAATGGCGATGCGCTGGTGGCGCAGGACTTTGTCAACTCGGTGCTGCGGACCATCAACAAGGACACCGCGTCCGACAAGGGCTATTACTTTTCCTCGGTGATGCAGGTGAAAGGGGCCAAGGCGTTGATTGACGGCACGGCGACCGACCCGGCGACGTTGGGGGTGACGGCACCGGATGCGAGGACTGTGGTGATCCAGCTTCTGGCGCCGCAGCCCGAGATGTTGCAACTGATGGGGGCGTTCCAGATCGCACCCCTGCATGGCCCGAGTTTCAAGCAATACGGGGCGGGCGTGTTCATCGACCCGGCGCATGTGGTGTCGAACGGCGCCTACATCATCAAGGAAGTGGTGCCGCAGAGCCATGTGCTGCTGGCGCGCAATCCCAACTACTGGGACGCGGCGCATGTGAAGATCCCGTTCGTCAAGTACCATGTGACCGAGGACGTGGCGACCGAGTTGAAGCGGTTTCAGGCGGGCGAGATTGACGTGACCTATGACATCCCGCTGAACCAGATCGCGGCGCTGAAGGCGTCCGATCCGGCGGAGGTGCAGATCGGGCCGTCGACCGAGGTGATCTATTACAGCTTCAATCTGACGCATGAGGCGCTGAAGAACATCGACCTGCGCCGCGCGCTGTCGCTGGCGATTGACCGGGACACACTGGAAAGCAAGATCGTCAAGGGCGAGGGGATACCGGACTATTCCTTCGCCGGTGGGTTCGATGCAAATTACCACGGGCCGCAGATTGCCGAGGCCACGATGAGCCAAGCCGACCGCGAGGCATTGGCCAAGCAGTTGTACGCCAAGGCGGGTTACGGGCCGGACAAGCCCCTGAAGCTGAACATCATCGCGACGGTGGCGGAGGATGCCAAGCGGCGGGCCGAGGGTGTGGCGCTGATGTGGAAGAAGGTGCTGGGGGTCGAGACCGATGTGCAGCCGATGGAGCGCAAGGCCTGGCTCGATGCGTTCTACGCCGGGGGCTGGGATGTGTTCTCGGACGATCTGGTGGGCGATTATCCGGGGCCGGAGACGTTCCTGGCCTACATGCGCCCCTCGACCGAGCCGGGTTATAACTGGGTGAAGCCGGAATACAACGCGGCGATGGACGCGGCGGCCAAGATCGCCGATCTGCCAACGCGGTACGAGGCGCTGGCCAAGGCCGAGAAGATCCTGCTGGACGATTACATCTTTGCGCCGCTGGAGATCGTGCCGAACCGGCATCTGGTCAAGACCACGGTGCATGGCTGGTCCAATTCGGCAGCGGGCTACAACAACTCGCAATTCCTGTCGCTGGACTAGTGGAGAGATCCGGGGGCCAGCCCCCAGGCCCCCGGGATATTTATGAAAAGATGATAAGGCAGGTCAGTGCTGAGGTTCATCGGCAGGCGGTTGTGGGAGGGGGCGCTGACGCTGGCGGCGCTGGTGACGCTGACGTTCTTTGTCATGCGGCTGGCGCCGGGGGGGCCGTTTTCGCGCGACCGCAAGATCTCGCCGGAGATCCTCGACCATATCAAGGCGGCGTTTCATCTGGACGAGCCGATGTGGGCGCAGTTCGGGCGCTATGTCTGGGGGCTGCTGCATCTGGATTTCGGGCCGTCGCTGCGGTTTCGCGACTATTCGGTGGGGGAGTTGATCGCGGCGGGGCTGCCCTATTCATTGACGATCGGGTTCTGGGCGATTGTCATCGCGGCGCTGGTGGGGATCGGGCTGGGGCTGGCGGGGGCGCTCAGGCGCAACTCGGGGGTGGATTATCTGGCGGGGACGGTGGGGGTGGTCGGGATTGCGGTGCCGATCTTTGTGATCGGTCCGCTGGCGCAGGTTGTGTTCGCGCTGAAGCTGGGTTGGGTGCCGGTGGGCGGGTCGGATCAGGGCTGGCGGTCGCTGGTGCTGCCGGTGGTGGTGCTGTCGTTGCCGAATATTGCCTATATATCGCGGTTGACGCGCGGCTCGATGATCGAGGTGCTGCGGGAGAACTACGTGCGCACGGCGCGGGCCAAGGGGATCGGGGCGCGGCGCACGCTGATGGTGCATGCGCTGAAGGGGGCGTTGTTGCCGGTGGTGGCTTACTTGGGGCCGGCGACTGCGGGGGTGATCACTGGGTCGATATTGATCGAGACGATTTTCGCTGTGCCGGGGATCGGGCGGCATTTCGTTGATGCGGCGCTGAATCGCGACTATCCTTTGGTGATGGGGATCACGCTGCTGTACGGCGGGCTGTTGATCGTGTTCAACATTCTGACCGATCTGGTGCGCGGGGGCCTGGACCCGAGGCTGCGCGGCCATGGCTAGATCGCTGTCGACGTTTCAGGTGCAACTGCGGCGCTTTGCCGGAAACCGGCTGGCGATGCTGTCGGGCGCGGTGCTGGCGCTGATTGCGCTGGGGTGTTTCGTGGGGCCGTTGGCGTTTCCGTTCACGGGCGAGGATGCGGATTTCGACTTTATCAGTGCGCCGGTGGATTTTGGCTCGCCGCATCTCTTTGGCACCGACGATTACGGGCGCGACCTGTTGGTGCGGGTACTGGAGGGCGGGCGGGTGTCGTTGACCATCGGGTTTCTGGGGGCGGTGACGGCGGGGTTGATCGGCGTGCTGTACGGGGCGGTGGCGGGCTATGCGGGCGGGCTGACCGACCGGCTGATGATGCGGGCGGTCGAGGTACTGTACGGGTTTCCCTATGTGATCCTGGTGATCCTGCTGAGCCTGCTGTTCGGTGGCGGCAATGTCGCCTTGTTCGCGGCGATTGTCTTTACGCTGTGGCTGACCCCGGCGGTGATTGTGCGGGCGCAGGCGCAGTCGCTGTCGCGGCGGGAGTTTGTCGAGGCGGCGCGGGCGGGGGGCATGCGGGCGGGGTCGATTGTTTGGTTGCATATTGTGCCCAACTGTGCGGCGGTGGTGATTGTTTATGGCTCGTTGCTGGTGCCCGAGGTGATCTTGTCGGAAAGCTTCCTGTCGTTCCTTGGGATTGGCATCAAGGAGCCGCAAGCCTCGTGGGGCAATCTGATCGAGACCGGGACGGCGGCGATGGGCACCGACCTGCGGCTGTTGCTGCTGCCGGGGACATTGCTGGCGCTGGTGTTGTTCTGTCTGAACTTTATCGCCGATGGCCTGAGGGACGCGTTTGATCCAAATGAGCGATAGCCTGTTGTCCGTGCGTGATCTGTCGGTGAGCTTCCGTTTGCCAGCGGGGGTGATGGTGGCGGTGGAC
>JANXPK010000802.1 GCA_025357355.1 Rhodobacterales bacterium | reverse complement strand
CCGCTGTCGGGCGGGCAGGCCGGGGCAGAGAACGGTGTTCTGTCGATCATGTGCGGCGCGGTTGAAAGCGATTATGCCAGGGCGGAGCCGATCTTGCAGGCCTATGCCCGCATCTGCAAACGCCTCGGCGGGCCGGGGTCGGGACAGCTGGCCAAGATGATGAACCAGATTTGCATTGCCGGGTTGGTACAAGGACTGGCCGAGGCATTGGCCTTTGGCGAGAAGGCCGGGATGGACGGGGCTGCGGTGGTCGAGGTGATCTCGCAGGGCGCCGCCGGATCGTGGCAGATGATGAACCGGCACAGTTCGATGCTGGAAGGCAAGTTCGACTTTGGCTTTGCGGTGGATTGGATGCGCAAGGATCTGGGGATTTGCCTGGCAACGGCCAACCAGATCGGGGCCAGCTTGCCGGTGACGGCTCTGGTGGACCAGTTCTACAAGGATGTGCAGCGGATGGGGGGCGGGCGGAACGACACCTCCAGCTTGATCCGGCGGTTGCGCTGAGGGGCGTCCACATATGGACAGATGGGGAAGTTGTGGGATTGCAATATGTTGGGATTTCTTGTTAACCGAAATTCAATAGAATTCGACGGCTGACAGCACACCATTTTCTTCTGTCAGTCCCCGTAGGGTGCGCATTCATGGCGCACCTTTTGGCAGGATTTCAAGGCAGAGGTGCGCAATAAATGCGCACCCTACGGCACGTCAAGAAAACGTGGAGTTGGGTGTAAGGAAATGCCTTGTCCCTTTTCTTTCTGAGGCTGCGTCGAAGAGGAATCAGACGAAGTAGAGGAAAGTTGAAAAGCCCTATCGGTAGTCCTTACCACCAGGTTAATTTCCTAAATCCAACCCCTTGAAATCCCACACTTTCGCAATGTGTCCAGATCCGGACGCCGCTTTACGGGATGATCCGGCTGTATTTCACTCCCGACACCGTCGCCCCGGCGATCAACCCCTGTTGGCCGAAGATGAAGCCGATGACCGGGTCAAGCTCGGTGGTGTCCTTGCCAATCGAGCCACCCTGATCGGGGGTGGCATAGCGGATGTCGGCGCCGGCGGCCCAGCCGTTGCCGCGACGGAAATTGGCCAGCGCATCCTCGGTCATGAAAAACAGGGCATGGGCATATTGCTGCGCGCCGATCTGGAAGCCGATTGAGGCCCGGGCAGCGGCATAGTAGTCCACCGTCACGTCATTGATCCGAAGCGCACCGCGCCCATAGGCCCCGCCGACGCCAAAGCCGACTTCAGTGATCAGCGGCATGTAGAGTATGCCCTTGGCCTGCTGGGACAGCGCCTTGGTGCCGGGGTAGTGGGTGAACAGGTAATCCCGCGTCGCATCGACCCGCGCGTCGATCTCTGCCGAGCCGTTCGAGCCCACGCCATTGCCGACCAAGGCACTGTCGCAGGCTGCAAGCAAGGACACTGCGCCGAAACCGATGAAAACCCGCCGGGTAACTGTCATGATCTTCGCCTCTCACTGCCTCACAGGCTCTCTATGGCCCTTCATGCCAAACTATAGTTCAGTCTGGCGCGGTTGTCATGCCACAGCGAAGCGATGGGCAGACCGCCGCTTACGCCCGGCGCGCCCGGATCGCCCGCGCAGCCTCGGGCGCGAAATTGGTCAGCACGCCGTCGCAACCCGCCCTGCGGAAGGCCATCAGGCTTTCCAGCATCGCGCGTTCGCCGTCGATCCAGCCACGTTCGGCAGCGCCCTTGATCATCGCATACTCACCGCTGACCTGATAGGCGTAGGTCGGAGCGCCGAAGGTGTCCTTGGCCCGGCGGATGATGTCAAGGTAGGGCATCCCCGGCTTGACCATCACCATGTCGGCGCCCTCGCGCAGATCGCGTTCGATCAGACGCATCGCCTCGTCGCTGTTGGCGGGGTTCATCTGATAGGTCTTCTTGTCGCCCTTCAAGGCGCCCGACGCGCCGACCGCATCGCGAAACGGGCCGTAGAATGCACTGGCATATTTGGCGGCATAGGACATCAGGACGACCCCCTTGTGCCCGGCCATTTCCAGCGCCTGGCGCAGCGCGCCGATCCGCCCGTCCATCATGTCGGACGGCCCGATGATGTCGGCCCCGGCCTCGGCTTGAACCAAGGCCTGACGGACCAAAGCCTCCAGCGTCTCGTCGTTCAAGACCACGCCGTCGCGCACCAAGCCGTCATGACCAAGGCTGTTGTAGGGGTCGAGTGCGACATCGGTCATCACGGCAATCTGTGGGACGGCGGCCTTGATGGCGCGGATGGCGCGGTTGGTCAGGTTGTCGGGGTTCCATGCCTCTTCACACCCCTCGGTCTTGAGCGTGGGGTCGGTGTAGGGGAAAAGGCAAATCGCGGGGATGCCCAGGTCCGCCGCCTCTTCGGCCGCCTCGACCACCAGATCGACCGACAGCCGCGCCACGCCGGGCATCGAGGCCACGGGTTCGCGCATACCCATCCCGTCACGCACGAACACCGGCCAGATCAGATCGCCCACCGACAGGGTGTTTTCCTGCGCCAGCGCCCGCAAGGCCGGGGTCTGCCGCAGCCTGCGAAAGCGGGCGGCCGGAAAAGGGGCAGAGATCGGGCACATCGGTCGGCTCCTTGCATGCGGGAGGGCTTGCAGCTTTGTCATCTTCCTGCCATCGAATGGCGCGCCGCTCAAGCCAGATGCGGCCGTGCATGGGTTATGCGGGCTACAGCGACGGAGACGACGGGTGAATTGGTACAAGACGCTGCTCGACCTGATCGACATGCGGTCATTTTCCAACCTGTGGTACTGGATAGCACTCGGGGTAACCTGGTCATCGGCCAGCCATTGGGTGCTGGGCGTGCCTTATGACATGGTCTACCGCGCCCGTCGCGACGGGGGCCAGGCGCTCGATGACCTTGAAACCATCGTGCGGATCAATGTGGCGCGGATGTTGCACGCCTCGCGCAGCTACGGGGCGGTGCTGATCGGGGTGGTCTGTTTCATGGTCACCATGCTGGGGCTCTTGGGGTTTTTCTACCACGTCGAGTTTGCCCAGGCCGTGCTGTTCCTGTTCGTGCCGCTATGCGTTCTGGGCTACATGTCGCTGCGGACCTCTGCCAAGATTGAGGCCGGAGCGTTGCAGGGCGATGCCCTGTTCCGCAGGCTGGGTTGGCACCGGTTGGGCGTGCAGGTGCTGGGGATGGTTTCGATTTTCGTGACATCGCTTTACGGCATGTATGTGAACATCTCGATCGCCATGCCAGGCTGAGGCATGGCCGACCGCATTCTTCTGGGTGGCGCCCCCGAGGGCTATGACGCGCGGCTGGTAGGCCGCGAGGCGGCGCGCGGCCAGTCGGTCATCCATATCGCGCGCGATGACCGCCGGATGGAGGCGATGCGGGCGGCGCTGGCGGCGATGGCCCCCGAAGTGCCGGTGCTGGACCTGCCGGCGTGGGATTGCCTGCCCTACGACCGCGTCTCGCCCAACCCCGAGATTCTGGCGCGGCGGATGTCAACTTTGGCGGCTTTGGCGGCGGGGCTGGCCAAGCCCGTTGTCCTGCTGACCACCTTGAACAGCGCCATGCAGCGGCTGCCCGCCCGCGAGGTGATGCAAGGCGCGTCCTTTGTTGCCAAGGTCGGCGAGCGGGTTGATGACCAGCGGCTGAAGAAATTTCTGGCTGGCATGGGGTTTTCGCCCGTCTCGACGGTGGCGGAACCGGGCGACTTTGCCTTGCGCGGCGGTATTGTGGACATCTTCCCGCCCGGTCGCGGCGGCCCGGTGCGGCTCGATTTCTTTGGCGACGTGCTGGATGGGGCGCGACGGTTTGATCCAGTGACGCAACGCACGACGCAGAAGCTCAGCACCGTCGAATTTGCGCCGATGTCGGAGATCATTCTGGACGAGGCCGCCATCACCCGGTTCCGCCAGAACTACCGGGCAGAGTTCGGCGCGGCCGGTTCCGACGACCCGCTGTATGAGGCGGTCAGCGCTGGGCGCAAGCATCAGGGGATGGAGCATTGGCTGCCGTTCTTTCACGCGCGCATTGAAACCCTGTTCGATTACCTGCCTGCCGCCTCGCTCATGCTGGACGACCAGGTCACCGCCGCCCGCCTGTCGCGCTGGGACGGTATTGCCGACCAGTATGACGCCCGGCGCGAAGCGTTGACGGCCAAGGGACGAATGGACACGGTGTACAAGCCCTGCGCTCCCGAACTCTTGTACCTCGATGATGCCGCCTGGGAGGCGGCCCTTGCCGACATCCGCGTTGTGCAACTGTCGCCCTTGCCGCAATCGCCCGGACCGGGCGTGCTGGACGCCCAAGGCCGCATCGGTCGCAGCTTTGCCCCCGAGCGGCAGCAGGAAAGCGTTAGCCTGTTCGGTGCGTTGGCTGACCATCTGCTCAGATTGTTGCGTGATCATCAGGTCGTCATCGCCTCGTGGTCCGAAGGCGCGCGAGAGCGGCTGAAGGGGCTCTTGACCGATCAGGGCGTCAAGGGCGCGAAAGAGGTCCGCGATTTCCGCGAGATCCCTGAAGGTCATGGCGGTCTGTACCTGATGATCTGGTCGCTGGAGGCGGGGTTCACCGCACCGGGTCTGGCCGTCATCTCTGAACAGGATGTCCTTGGCGACCGGCTGGTGCATAAGCCCCGCAAGAAGCGCAAGGCCGACAATTTCCTGCGCGAGGTCGATACGCTGACCCCCGGTGATCTGGTGGTGCATGTCGAACATGGGGTTGGCCGGTATCTGGGGCTGGAAACGATCACTGCATTGGGCGCGCCGCATGATTGCGTGGCGCTGGAATATGCCGAGAACTCCAAGCTCTATCTGCCGGTCGAAAACATCGAACTGCTCAGCCGTTATGGCCACGAGGACGGCCTGCTGGACCGGCTGGGCGGCGGGGCGTGGCAGGCCAAGAAGGCCAAGCTCAAGGAACGCATCCGCGAGATTGCCGACAAGCTGATGCGCATCGCCGCCGAACGCGCCCTGCGGCACGCGCCCATTCTGGAGGCACCGCATTCGATCTGGGAGGCGTTTGCCGCACGGTTCCCCTATCAGGAAACCGACGACCAGCTTTCGGCCATCGCCGATGTGGTGGCGGATCTTGAAAAAGGCTCGCCAATGGACCGGCTGGTGGTGGGCGACGTAGGCTTTGGCAAGACCGAGGTGGCGATGCGGGCGGCTTTTGTGGCTGCACTATCGGGGATGCAGGTGGCGGTGATCTGCCCCACAACGCTGCTCGCCCGCCAGCACTACCGCAGTTTCTCGGAACGGTTTCGCGGCTTTCCGATCTCGGTGCGCACTCTGTCGCGCTTTGTCAGCGCCAAAGAGGCCAACGCGACGCGCGAGGCAATGGCCCATGGGCAGGTTGACATCGTGGTCGGCACCCATGCTCTCTTGGCCAAAAGCATCCGCTTCAAGAACCTTGGGCTGATGGTGATCGACGAAGAGCAGCACTTCGGTGTCACCCACAAGGAGCGGCTGAAAGAGATGCGGAGCGAGGTTCACGTCCTGACCCTGACCGCGACGCCGATCCCCCGCACCCTGCAACTTTCCCTGACCGGGGTGCGCGACCTTTCCGTCATTGCCACCCCGCCGGTCGACCGGCTGGCGATCCGCACCTATGTGTCGGAGTTTGACAGCATCACCATCCGCGAGGCGCTACTGCGCGAACACTATCGCGGTGGGCAAAGCTTTTATGTCGTCCCGCGTATCAGCGACCTGCATGAGATCGAGGCGTTCCTGAAGGATCACGTCCCCGAGGTCACCCATGTCATCGCCCATGGCCAGCTGGCGGCGGGTGATCTTGATGAACGGATGAACCAGTTCTACGACGGCAAGTATGACGTGCTGCTGGCAACCTCGATTGTGGAGTCCGGCCTCGACATCCCGACCGCCAACACCATGGTGATCCACCGCGCTGACATGTTCGGGCTGGCACAGCTTTACCAGATCAGGGGCAGGGTGG
>JANXPK010000421.1 GCA_025357355.1 Rhodobacterales bacterium | reverse complement strand
ATGACACTATCCTTGGCGGGACGGGCACGGACATCTTGTTCGGCGGCAAGGGGGCAGATACCTTCGTTTTCGACAACGCCCCGACGACTGGAAATGTTGAAAAGCTTGACGACTTTCAGCACGGCACCGACCATATCGAGTTGGCGGGGGCGTTGTTCGCCAATGTCGGGGTCTTTGGCACAATGGACGCGAGCCATTTCCACCTTGGCACCACGGCGACGACCGCGACCCAGGGCATCCTATATGATCAGGCCACGGGTGATCTGTGGGCCGACGCCGATGGCAACGGCCCGGATGCGCCGATCCTGTTCGCCCAGGTGCTTCCCGGAGCCACCCTTGTGGCGAGCGATTTCGACATCATCTGAGCGCGGGATGGCAGGTTTCTGGCCGCAGGCTTGACAGACCCGCCCCGCAAGCGTATCCGCGCCTCAATTCCCCGGAAGCCCCATGCTTCCGGTCCCTTGGGCCTGCCCGGGATCGCCATCTGTCAGCGCGTTGCGCCCACAGGTGCCGTTCGGCATTGGCCTCGGGAAGCCCGCCGCGCCGCCCCATATCGGGGTTTTGACGAAGGAGAGTGCCGATGTTTGAAAGCCTGTCAGACCGCCTTGGCGGCGTATTTGACCGTCTGACCAAGCAAGGCGCCTTGTCCGAAGCCGATGTCGACGCGGCGTTGCGCGAGGTACGGACGGCCTTGCTGGAAGCCGATGTCTCGTTGAACGTGGCACGGGATTTCGTCAAGGCGGTCAAGGTCAAGGCGACGGGGCAGGCTGTCACAAAGTCGGTCACGCCGGGCCAGCAAGTCGTCAAGATCGTCCATGACGAATTGGTGCGGGTGCTGGCGGGCGACGAAGCGCCGGAAAATCTGAAGATCGACAATCCTCCCAGCGCCATCCTGATGGTGGGTCTGCAGGGGTCGGGCAAGACCACGACAACCGCCAAGCTGGCCAAGCGGCTGAAAGAGCGAAACGGCAAGCGGGTGCTTTTGGCCTCGCTGGACACCAACCGACCTGCGGCAATGGAGCAGTTGGCGATATTGGCGGGGCAGGTGGGTGTGGACTCGCTGCCGATCGTCAAGGGCGAGACGGCGATGCAGATCGCCAAGCGCGCCAAATTGCAGGCGACCATGGGCGGCTATGACGTGCTGTTCCTCGACACGGCAGGCCGCTTGCATATCGACGAAGTGCTGATGGATGAAGTGCAGGCGGTGCGTGACATCACCCAGCCGCGTGAGGTGCTGCTGGTGGTGGACGGGCTGACCG
>JANXPK010000770.1 GCA_025357355.1 Rhodobacterales bacterium | reverse complement strand
AACGATGAAGCAATCGGGGGCTTTGATGTCCTCGAGGTTTATGGCACCAAAAGTCGGCTCCAGCGCACATACGATGGCGGCCAGTTTCACCGGGTCGGGCTCGTTCAACTCAATGTCGAAACAGTCGATATTGGCGAATTTCTTGAACAGAACCGCCTTGCCCTCCATCACCGGTTTGGAAGCCAAAGCGCCAATGTTGCCAAGGCCCAAGACGGCAGTGCCGTTTGTGACGACCCCGACCAAGTTGCCGCGGATTGTGTATCGGCTGGCTGCCTGCGGGTCAGCCTTGATTTCAAGACAAGCCTCGGCCACGCCCGGCGAATAGGCGCGGCTCAGGTCGCGACCGTTGGCCAAGGGCTTGGTGGCGCGAATTTCCAGTTTTCCGGGCTTGGGAAATTCGTGGTAATCCAGTGCCGCCTGCCGGGTGTTTTCGCTCCGCGCCTCGTCCATTCCTTCGTCTCCGTTTTCAGCTTACCACTAAACTTTCCTGCGATCGGCAGGAAGCTCCCGATTCCGGCATATTTTTTCGGCTTTGCTTGCAAATCACCTGCCTTGGCAGCAGTCTGACCGAAACCAGACGAGAATGCCATGCCAGACACCTCATCCGCCACGCGTGCCGAAATCCGCCTTCCGACCGCAGAGCTGCGCGACGACCTGCCGTTCTACACCAAGGTTCTGGGACTGCGGCTGGACATGATCTATCCCGCCGACAATCCCGAGGTTGCGGTGTTGTCTGGGCATGGTCTGCGCATCCGCATCCAGAAGGGCGCGCCCGAGGCTCCGGGGACGCTGCGCATTCTGACCGATGATCCCGATGGGTTTGCCGATGGCCAGCGCGAGTTGACTGCCCCCAACGGCACCAGGATCGAGATCGACGCATTGAACCCGCCGGTGGTCCTGCCCGAAACCAAACATGCTTTCGTGGTGCGCAGGCTTGCCGATCAGGCGCCATGGGTGATCGGCCGCGCCGGGATGCACTACCGCGATCTGGTCCCGTCACGACTTGGCGGCGCAATGATCGCCAGTCACATCCGCATTCCGGATGGCGGGCCGGTGCCGGATATGGTGCATTTTCACAAGGTCGGCTTCCAGTTGATCTTCTGCATCAAGGGCTGGGTCGACGTGGTCTACGAAGATCAGGGCGGGCCCATCAGGCTGACGGCAGGTGACTGCTTCATCCAGCCCCCCGAAATCCGCCACCGTGTTCTGATGGCCTCTGACGGGATTGAGGTCATCGAGATCGGGGTTCCTGCCGAGCACGTTACCGAGATCGACCACGAGATGAACTTGCCGACCCCGTGGTTCCGCCCTGACCGAGAATGGCAGGGACAGCGTTTTGTCCACAATGTCAGCGCCAAGGGGGTGTTTCTGCCCTTCCGCATCCCGGGATTTCAGGCGCGCGACACCACGATCAATGAAAATACCAAGGGCATTGCGTCGGTCATGGTTGCCCGCCCCACCGGCCCGGCGCCGTGGACGACGCATCAGGGCGATATTCTGTTCACGTTTGTGATGTCCGGTGCCATGACGCTGGCGGGTGAGGGCAAGGACCCCTATCGTCTGGCCCCGGGTGATGCCTTTGTGATCCCGCCCGGCATGGCCACACGCTACAGCGAAGCGACGGACGACCTTGAACTGCTTGAGGTTTCGCTGCCCGGCAATCCCGTCACAACGGTCGAAGCCTGATTTCTGTTGCCCGCGCAGATTGACTTTGGTGGAATGGCGGGGCCTGCTTGCGCCGCTGCCCTTGGCAGATTGACCCAGCCTCAGGCCCAGGTTTTCGGGGTCCTTCCCCGTTGGTCCGAACCTCGGACCACGTGTTTTATTGATCTAATTCAAGATGTTATCTTTTTTTGTTAACCGAATTTAAAGGTGATCTAGAATGATTCCAAGTTGGGAGATTTGCTAGGAAATGGTCCGCTTCGCGCAAAGAATCTGGCATCGCCCTTGCCCCTGGGTCGAGCTTTTTACCGCCCCCCATAACCCGCCGCTGCTTCTAGAGGATGAACCCCGGTCTGGCGCTTGCAACGCGGCACAAACCGGACCACAATCCTGTCCAACTGGTCAAATCAACCGAGACGCCGATGCTGAAAGAAGCTGCCACCGCCGTTCGCCTGCGTGCCTATGCGCCCTATTCGCGCTTCAAGGTTGGCGCTGCACTGCGCTCTACCTCGGGGTCCATCCATGTCGGCTGCAATGTCGAGAATGTGGCCTATCCTGAGGGCACTTGCGCTGAGGCCGGGGCGATTGCCGCCATGATTGCGGCGGGCGATACCCGCATTGCCGAGTTGCACGTCATAGCCGACAGCCCGACACCGGTGCCGCCTTGTGGCGGGTGTCGACAGAAGATCGCCGAATTCGCCGATCCCGACGTCAAGGTGGTGCTGCACACCACAGACGGCGCCTCGCGCACCTTGACCGTGGCCGAACTGCTGCCCGGCCTTTTCACGGCGGCCCATATGGCGCGGACCTGATGGACGCCCGCGCCATCATCGCCGCAATTCGCGACGGCCGGGCGCCGACGGCCGATGAGCTGATCTGGTTCGCGGCGGGTCTGGCCTCGGGTGTTGTGAGCGATGCGCAGGCCGGAGCCTTTGCGATGGCTGTCTTGCTCAAGGGCTTGGGCGAGGCGGGCCGGGTGGCATTGACCCGCGCCTTCACCGCCTCGGGTCATGTCATGCAATGGGATCTGCCCGGCCCGGTCATCGACAAGCATTCAACCGGCGGCATCGGCGATTGCGTATCGTTGCTGTTGGCCCCTGCGCTTGCCGCTTGCGGTGCCTATGTGCCAATGATTTCTGGCCGTGGCCTTGGCCATACCGGCGGCACGCTTGACAAGCTGGAAGCAATCCCCGGTTTTCGTACCGGTCTGTCCGAGGACCAGTTGCGCCGCCAGATGCGGGACATTCACTGCGCGATTGTTTCGGCCAGCGCCGAAATTGCGCCCGCCGACCGCCGACTTTATGCGATCCGCGATGTGACAGGCACGGTGGAGTCGATCGACCTGATCACCGCCTCGATCCTGTCCAAGAAACTGGCCGCCGGGTTGGAGGCGCTGGTGCTGGACGTCAAATGCGGCTCTGGCGCGTTTATGAAGACGCTGGCGGAGGCTGAGGCGCTGGCGCGTGCGTTGGTTTCTACGGCGCAAGGGGCGGGGTGCATGACGACAGCGCTGATCACCGACATGAGCCAGCCCTTGGCAACGGCGGCGGGTAACGCGCTGGAGGTCACCGAGGTGATGGAGACTTTGACCGGCACTTCGGTCAATTCTGCATTGTGGGACATCACGGCGGCACTGGGGGGCGAGGCGCTGGCGCTGGGTGGAATTGCGGATGATGCGGCCGATGGCGCAAGGCGGATCGAGCAGGCGCTGGAGTCCGGGGCGGCGGCGGATTGGTTTGGTCGCATGGTGGCCGCACAAGGCGGACCTGCCGATTTCGTCGACCGCTGGCCAGACCGCCTGCCCGCCGCCACGGTGATCCGTGAGGCGCCGTCATTGAGCGGCGGGTATGTTGCGACGATCGACGGCCAGATGCTGGGGCTGGCGGTGGTGCAACTGGGTGCTGGGCGGCAGCGCGAAGGCGAGCGGATCAACCCGTCGGTCGGGCTGTCAGATCTGGCTGGCATCGGTGAAGACATCGGCGCGGGCGACCCCTTGTGCATGGTTCACGCTGCAACCGAGGCGCAGGCGGATGAGGCGATCCGTGCCGTTCAGGCGGCCTATGGTCTGAAGCTAGAGGCACCTGACGAACCGGAACTCATCCTCAAAAGGATTGCGTGATGCCGCGCGCCTTTCTGATCGTGATGGATAGCGTGGGCTGTGGCGGTGCGCCCGATGCGGCAGCCTTCGGTGACGAAGGGTCCAACACGCTGGGCCACATCGTTAGCGCCTGTGCGACTGGGCTGGCGGAGTCCGGGCGCAGCGGGCCATTGCATATGCCGAACCTTGATCGGCTGGGCCTAGGCGCCGCGATCCGGCTGGCCTCCGGTTCGGCGACGCCCGGACTGAGCGCGGTGGCAACGGGTCGCTGGGGTGCGGCGACCGAGGTGTCGAAAGGCAAGGACACCCCCTCGGGTCATTGGGAACTGGCGGGGGTGCCCGTACCTTGGGATTGGACCTATTTCCCTGACACCATACCGGCCTTCCCGCCCGATCTGGTGGCGCTGGTCTGCAAGCTGGCGGGGACCGATGGCATCCTCGGCAACTGCCATGCTTCGGGCGTGCCCATCATCGAGCGGCATTGCGCCGAGCATCTGCGGACCGGTTGGCCGATCTGCTACACCTCGGCAGATTCGGTGTTCCAGATTGCCGCGCATGAAGAGGCGTTCGGGCTGGAGCGGTTGTTGCAGCTGTGTCAGGATCTTGCCCCCGCCCTGCACGCGATGAAGGTGGGCCGGGTGATTGCCCGCCCCTTCACCGGCAGCCCCGGCAATTTCAAACGCACCCCGAACCGCCACGACTATGCTATCGCACCGCCGGCCCCGACACTGCTGGACTGGGTCGCGGTTGCCGGACGAGCCACCCATGCCATCGGCAAGATCGGCGACATCTTCTCGATGCGGGGTATCGGGGCGCTGCACAAGGGCAAGTCCGATGCTGACCTTTTCGATCATCTGGACCGTTTGGCGCGCGAGGCTGAGCCCGGTTCCTTGACCTTCGCCAACTTCGTCGAGTTTGATACCCTTTATGGCCACCCCCGCGACGTGTCGGGTTATGCCCGCGCGCTGGAGTGGTTCGACAGCCGTGCCGGGGCCTTTCTGGCTGCTTTGCGACCTGGCGATCTGGCGGTGTTCACGGCAGACCATGGCAACGATCCGACCTGGCGCGGCACCGAGCATACCCGCGAAAGAGTGCCGGTGCTCTGCGCCGGGGTTGATCCGGGTCAGATCGGCCACCGTGCCTTTGTCGACGTCAGCACATCCATCGCGGCACATCTGGGCGTGCCGTCACATGGCCCCGGAAAGTCGTTCCTGTGAAACCCAAGATCGAGCTGCACCTGCATCTGGAAGGGGCCGCGCCGCCCGCCTTCATCCGCTCACTTGCGAAACAGAAGAAGATGGACCTGTCGGGTCTGTTTAACGAGGACGGGTCTTACAAGTTCACCGACTTCTGGCATTTCCTCAAGGTCTACGAGGCGGCGGTCACCACCCTCCAACGGCCCGAAGATTTCTACGCCCTGACCCTCGCTGTGCTGGAGGAAAGCGCCAAAAGCGGTGTGGTTTACAGTGAAAGTTTCTTATCGCCGGATTTCTGCGGCAACCGCGATGTCAGCGCGTGGAAGGAATATTTGCATGCCATCGAAGAAGCCGCCGCAAAGGCCGAGACCGATTTCGGCATAACCCTGCGCGGCATCATCACCTGCATTCGCCATTTCGGCCCTGACAAGGCGCGCCAAACCGCCCGGTGCGCTGCCGAGACCAAAGGCCGTTTCATCACCGGCTTTGGCATTGCCGGGGATGAAAAGATCGGCGCGCCCAAGGACTTTCGCTATGCCTTCGACATGGCGCGCGAAGCAGGGCTCAGGCTTACTGCCCATGCCGGCGAGTGGGGCGGGCCGACATCGGTGCGCGATGCGATCAAGGATTTGCGGGTCGAACGCATCGGCCATGGTGCACGAGCGATCGAGGACATGGCTCTTGTCGAGGAAATAGCCGAAACCGGCATCGTTCTGGAACTTTGCCCCGGTTCCAATGTCGCTCTCGGTATCTTTCCGACCTTTCGTCAGCACCCGATTGGCGAGATGTACCGGCGTGGCGTCAAGGTCACCATCTCTACCGACGATCCGCCGTTCTTCCACACCACGATGGAGCGCGAGTATCAAATGCTGCACGAGGCATTCGATTGGGACGACGGCGTGTTCGCCGGGATCGCCCGCACTTCCCTTGACGCGGCGTTCTGCGATGCCGATACGAAAGCCGCGATCATGAAAAAGCTGGAGGCTGCAGATGCTTGAAAACCTGACCGTGGTGACGCACCCGCTTGTGCAGCACAAGCTGACGCTGATGCGGGAAAAGGATACCTCCACCGCGTCATTCCGTCAGTTGCTGCGCGAGATCAGCCTGCTTTTGGCCTATGAGGTCACCCGCGAACTGCCAATGACCACCAAACATATCGAGACGCCACTATGCCCGATGGACGCCCCTGCCATCGACGGCAAGAAGCTGGCGTTGGTCTCGATCCTGCGGGCAGGTAACGGATTGCTGGACGGCATTCTGGAGTTGATCCCGGCAGCGCGGGTCGGCTTCATCGGCCTTTATCGCGACCCCAAGACGCTGCAACCGGTGCAATATTACTGCAAATTGCCCGATCATCTGGAAGACCGCATCGCCATCGTCGTCGATCCGATGCTGGCGACTGGCAATTCCTCGGCGGCGGCGGTGTCGCTTTTGAAACAATCCGGGGCCCGGCAAATCCGCTTTCTGTGCCTTTTGGCAGCGCCAGAGGGCATCAGGCGTATGCAAGAGGTGCATCCGGATGTGCCAATTGTCACAGCGGCTGTAGACAGCCACCTCAATGACCATGGATATATTGTGCCTGGCCTAGGGGATGCGGGCGATCGCATGTTTGGTACTAAATAGAGGCAATAGCCCTTTACTCGGAATCAATGATGAGACATGATTCGCCCCAACTACTGGGGGGTAGTCATGCGGTACAAGGTTCTCATCCCTGCCATTTGGGTCTGCGCGCTGACTGCCACTTTGGCGGGCGCCGACAGTTTGTTACGGCTTGGCGGACCGGCCAATTTGCCGCCGTCGGGGTTTGGTGGGCAACAATTCGTTGACAACCGCGGCTGCCTGTTCCTGCGGGCTGGATTTGGAACGACGATCAACTGGGTGCCGAGGGTTGACCGCAGCCATAATCCGCTGTGCGGCTATCCGCCGACATTCGGGCCGGGGGTTGCAGCGGCGGTTGCTTCGGACATGGCGCCTGATGCGCAGGCGCAGGTGGTGACGGCCCAGCCGGTGGTGACGGCGCAGGCGGTGGTGAGCGCGCCGGTGCAGCCGGTCGCGGTCGCGCCGCTGGTTGTAACCACCCAGCCGGTCGTTGTTGCGGAGGCGTCGCCGCCGCAGGTTGCCCCTCGGCGGGGTTGGCTGGCGGCGTTGCCGTTTGGAGAGCCGGCTCAAGTGATGACTGAGGCGCCCGCCCCGGCTGCGGAGGTGGCGGCAAGTCAACCGGGTTATGCGGCTGTGGCCGGGCCTGCCTCGGGTCAAGTCCTGTGCTTTGCGACGGCGCCGCGATTGGAGCAGGTGTTGTTGCGGAGCGGGGATACGGCGCACGTTTGCACAAGGGGCGATGGGACGCTGACGGGGTGGCTGTCACCGCTTTATCCGGCTGGCCCGGCGGTTGGGGCAGCGCTGGGCAATCGAAAGCTGACGGGGCAGGCGATGGTGGGGGCGACGTTGTTGGGTCACGGGGTCGCTGCGAGTGTTGTCGCAAGTCGGGCGATCCCTTTGCCGCCAAAGGGTTACAAGCTGGCCTGGCAGGATGACCGGCTGAACCCGCTGCGGGGGATCGGTACGGCGGACGGGCAGGCCCAGCAGGATCTGGTCTGGACGCGGACCGTGCCGATGGTTCTGGTTTCCGCCCAGCCGAAACGGCGCGGGCTGGCCCGGGTTCTTGGGATGGACATCGGCGTTTCCACGATGTCGGCCCCGGAGCAGGCGCGGGGGGTGGGTCTGGCTTACGTGCAGATTGGCAGTTTTGGCGTGCCGGACAATGCCGAGGCGGCCAAGGCGCGGCTGGTGGCTCTGGGTCTGCCAGTGGCGGTAAGCCGTACCACCAGTAGTGGTCGCGCCCTGCAGACCGTGCTTGCCGGGCCCTTTGCCGGGCCGGGCGACGCCACGGCGGCGTTGGCGGAAGTGCGGGCTGCGGGGTTTGGGGATGCGGTGCTGAGATAAGAAACCAATCCAGGCGAGGGGCCCGGCAAGGGCTTCCTGACGCCGGGCAAGATCGAGCAGAACCTGATAAACCTCACCCCCTCTGGTCCCGGCCGGAGGGGTTTTTCTTTGGACGAAGGGAACCTGACGAGCCTTGGACCGCCATGCGGATTTGACTTGCGACAAGGGAACTTCAAGCCCTTGAGAACGCCGCGTTAATTGGCATGTTTAACCAAAGGTGAACGACCTACAAACCACCTACATTGCGCCTACAATGCCTCTACACGTGATGCGAGGATATTGGTGCCCGGCTTGCGTTAACTATGAACCTGCGAATCAGAGGCGAGGGCATGACAAGTGGTCCATCCGTGGTGAGAGTCGGGTTTCGAGCGAGATGATTCCAGATCGCACCGAGCCCGATCTTCTTCTTCCTGCCCGGAGACAAGCGCAGCGCCGGGCAATGCCCGACCCGTTCGGGGGCTTTCGCGGCCCCACCGGGGCCACGGTCCCCCTCGCACCTCGGCGGGCATTGCGCTCTGACATCGTGGATTGAGAGGGTGCAAGGCCGCATAGGTCATCCGTCGGGCGCGTGATTCCATCCAGAGTCATGGAGCGCAAGGTTCCGAGCGAAGAAGGACCGCAAGGGACTGATGAGCGGCGGTTCAGAATTGCGCTGCGCGCTACCCTGCGCAAATCTGTTGCAGGCTGATCCAGTCATTGTCGGCCAGCACCGGCGTGGGCGAACGACCCTTGAACGGATCGGCGCCAATCAGGTCCTTTGTAGTCTTGCCGCTGGGATCCAGCGCCATTGCATAGGCGGTGGACGACAGGTTGGCCTGACGGAACCGTTCCAGCAGGCGGTCGGCATCGGTCGGAACGGCGGGCGTCTTCAGCAAAGCCTCGGCATAATGCGAAACGGCGCTGGCGGGCAGTTCGCCCGTGGTCAGGAGGCGAAAGGTTGCCATCAACCCGGCATGATAGAGGAGCGGGATGACCGGATCGCGGGCGTCGGCGCGGGCAACCTCGGCCAGGACATAGCCTGCCAGCACCTCGGGGTCGTCGGTGCCTTCGACCAGCTTGCGTGCCACCAGGACGATGCCGCCGGGCAGGCCGACCGTCGTGTCGACCCCGTCGCGCACCACGTCGATCTCACCCACCCCGGCGCTGGACAGGTGCAGGGCAAGAGCGGCGCTGGCACGTTTGCCCAAGGGTGTGAGGCAGGGCGAGCCGGTCAGGCGCACCACGTCTTGCAGTGCCAGTTTGCCGATCTGCACCCGGGTCGCGGGCGGCAGGACCGAGGCGGTATGGCGGATCATGGCACCGGGCAGCCACAGGATCGCCAGCAGCGCGACGACGGTCAGCACCGAGACGACGATGACGCCGCGCAACCGGCCGGGATGCGGTTGGCGGCGCACCAGGGCGACATGGACGGTGTCAAGGGCGGCGATCATGTCTGGATCGTCAAGCTCCAGCGTCTCTGCCGGTTGGCCGTCGTCCAGCCGCCCGGCGGTGAACAGGGCGGGCATCGTACCGGGGTTGATCCGTTCGACCGCGGGCAGCGACCAATGGGTCAGGGCCGTGGCGGTGCGGGTGTCCGACAGAAGGAGCGTGGCATCGCGCAGCCCGACCACAACCTCGCGCAGTTGGGCCGACGCTGTCGCGCGCCACAGGCCGGTGCATTCCAGCCGCTGGTATTTGTCAACTGCGGTCATCTGCCCCGGGTCTGCCCCTGTCGCCTTGGGGTGAAGGTTAGCGAAGGATGCCCGGCGCGACAATCGGCAGGGCGGGAATATTCCCCCATTGGCCGGCTTATTGGCGGTCGGCATGTCGTTTTCCAACGCGCAGGGTGGGGGCGGGCGGGATTGGCATGGAACGGAACTGGCAAGGACGGGATGGGCGGGGATGAGCACGGGCAGCCTGGTGACCACGGACCGGACGATGCAGGCGGCTGGGATGATCGTGGTCTATGCCGCCATCATCGGGTTCACCGACAATTTCGTGCGGGTCATCGCCGCCGAGGCCGGGCTGTGGCAGTTCCATCTGACCCGTACGGTGATGGCGATGGCGTTGCTGGCGCTGGTGGCGCGGCCCTTGTCGCTGCGGCTGCGGCCGGTGGTTTGGGGAGCCGTGGTGGCGCGGTCGGCCATTCATGGGCTGGCGATGGTGATCTATTTCGGGGCGCTGGCGTTCCTGCCGGTGGCGCTGGTCGCGGCGGGGCTGTTCACGGCGCCGATCTTTGTGCTGCTGATCTCGCGCTTTGCCTATGGCGAGGTGATCGGGCCGTTTCGCATCATCGCCGTGATCGTGGGCTTTGCCGGGGCGGTGATGGTGCTGGGACCAGAGGCCTTGAGGGGGGCGAGCTTGCCGGCCCTGTTGCCGGTGCTGGCGGGGGCACTGTATGCGACGGGCAACATCGCCACCCGCAAATGGTGCCCGCAGGAAAGCGCCGAGACCCTGCTGGCGGGGTTCTTCGTGGCGTTGGGGATCATCGGGGC
>JANXPK010000732.1 GCA_025357355.1 Rhodobacterales bacterium | reverse complement strand
GGCGATCGACGGCGAGACCGTGGGTGTCACCGAAGCGGCGGTTGGGCTGTTGACGGGGGTTGTTGAGGAAATGTCCATGGTTCGGGTCCTGTCAAAGGCGAAGGTCGAGGCCCTGCGCCGAGGTGCTTTGGTTGGTCCGCACGGGTGAAGCCGGAGCGAGGGGAATATCCTCGGGGCCGGGATCGGCGGGGGCGAAGGTTGCGGGCGGCTGGTTGTCGGAACCTTTGCCCCACTGGCTGAAATTCAACGTGGAGGCGTCAAGACCCGCGCTGCGGAATTCCGCCCGCAGGTCATCAAGGTTGCGGCGCAACAGGTCGAGGGTTTCAGGGCGTTCGACGCTCATGTTGATCGAGACACGGTCGCCAAGGGTGGAAAGTTCGAAACGGACCTTGCCGAGTTCCACCGGGTCGAGCAGCAGTTCGACACGATCATTCTTGCCGACATGCTCAACCGCCTTGACCAGAGAGGCGGGCAGGCCGTGCGGCAGGGTGTGGCGGGCCGCAGAGGGGGCAGCGGCCACGTCCAAGGCGGCAGTCTGGTGGTTGGCGGGCTGCGAGAGGTGGGGGGCGGCGCTGGCCAAGGGCAGGGTTGGCGATGGGATCGGATCAGCCGCGCGCTGATCAAGGCTGGGGGCAGGCGGGTTGATCAAGGGTCGCGGGATGGCCGAGGCGCGATGGTTGGCGACCTGGGCCTTGTCCGCTGCAAGCCCGAGAGGACGGGACGGCACGTCCGAAGCCAGTGCCTGGGTGGACGGTTTGGGTTTGACCGAAGCTGCATGGTCAGCCGCCGTTGGCGGGCGCGACTGTGGGGGGATTGGCATTGACGTTGGGGAACGTTCAGGCATTGGAACGGCAAATCGCATGGCTTGCACTGACAAGATCGGTGCGGGCGGTTGGGAATTGGGGGGGTGGGGGATGCCCTCTCGACAGCCGGGGCGGTATGCAGCGCGGGTTGGGCCAAAGGCGCAGCGCGATCGGTGACGGGTGCCGGTGAGGTTGGAAAAGTTTGAGCTGCAGCAGGCCGTGCCGGATTGGGTGGGTCGCCAAGAGCTGGCATTGCAAACGGCTCCGCCGAGGGCAACAGGACTGGACGCACGGCAAGGGTTGGAAGCGCAGTTGGCTCTGGTGCGGCGACGGTGGTGGTTGGAGCGGCAACAGGTCTGATTTTGGGCACGGACTGCGCCACAAGGCGGCTGACCTGACCGGTTGGGATGGCAAGAACACCCGCCACCTTTTGAGCTGGCTTCGCCTGCATTGGTCCCGGAACGGATTTGGCCGGGCGATCCGTGGCCTGCGGGGTTGCATCGGGCAGGATTGTCGGACTGCGCGCGATGGTCTTGGGCGCCAGATCCGGCGCAGCGGGCGCTGTCGGCGGGGCGAGGGGAACGGTGGGGTCTATGCGTGAGGCAGCATATCCGGTTGTGACGGCAACGGAAGCGGACGGCCACCACGTAGCCTGCGGTGCTGGCGCAGGCCTGATATCGACGCGGCGCGACGGCCCCGGCGGAGCAGCGGTCGGCGACAGCGGTGCCGCCCGAGCGATGGGGATCGGCACGGGGTCGGTTTTGGCAGCGCGCGGCTGGTCGGGATAAAGCGGGACGGCAATTTTCGCGGGCGGCTCAGGCTGCTGCGCGGGCAAAGGGGTCGGCCAGATCCAGGTCGAAGGTGCAGTCGCCGTCACGGGAGGTGCGACGCCGCGATTTCCGGGTGGGAATACCAAACTGGGGGTGGTTTCAGGGGCTAGGG
>JANXPK010000727.1 GCA_025357355.1 Rhodobacterales bacterium | reverse complement strand
GCAATGGGCGGCTGAAGGCTGCAAGTAGCTTGTCCGCCTGACACGGATATGGGGTCGAAATAGGGAGAGCGGGATGATTTTGGATCGAACCAAACCCGTTCTTCTGTTTCCTGCCCGGTGACAAACGCAGCGCCAGGCAATGCCCGACCGCCCCCACGGCGGGCATTCCCAACCTTGGTCACGAAGCTTGCCGGCTGGGGGGCGGGACCATAAAGCTTTGGCCTTAACCGATTGGTGCCCACCCGGCGGTCGGGCATCGCCCTTCGACATTTCTTGTTGAGAGGATGCAAGGCCATACCGATCATTTTTCAGGCGGTGTCGCGCGTTTCCGTCTGGAGCTATCCCGTCCTGCCTTCGAGAATTGGCACCGGGGCTAGGCGGGGCTAAACTGGCGGCCTTGACGGGGCACAAGCCTTTGCAGGGGGATAGACCGATGCGGGATGTGGTGATTGTGGGCGCGGGGCCGACCGGGCTGATGCTGGCAGGCGAGTTGGCGCTGGCGGGGGTCGATGTGCTGTTGATCGAGCGGCGGCTTGATCAGCGGTTGACCGGGTCGCGGGCGGGCGGGTTGCATGCGCGCAGTCTGGAAGTGCTGGATCAGCGCGGCATTGTCGGGCGGTTTCTGGCTGAGGGGCAGGTGGCGCAGGCGGTGGGTTTTGCCTTCAACCGGCTGGACATCAGCGACTTTCCCACCAGACACAATTACGTGCTGGGGCTGTGGCAGAAGCATATCGAGCGCATTCTGGCCGGTTGGGTCGCTGAGTTGCCGGTCGAGGTGCGGCGCGGTGACGAGGTGGTGGGGTTGGCGCAGGATGCCGAGGGCGTCGATGTGCGACTGGGTGACGGTGAGGTGGTACGGGCGCGCTGTCTGGTGGGCTGCGATGGCGGGCGATCGGTGGTGCGCAAGGCGACGGGGATCGAGTTTGCGGGCTGGGATGCCGCGATGAGCAGCCTGCTGGCCGAGGTCGAGATGACGCAGGTGCCGCCCTTTGGCGTGCATCGCACTGCGGTCGGGCTGCATTCGTTTGGCCGGGTCGACTATGAGATCCGCGACGGCGTGATCGTCTATGCCGAGACGGGGCCGGTTACGGTGATGGTCAGCGAGGCGAAGGTCGGGGCTGAGGGGGAGCCGGGGCTGGCGGATTTGCGGGCGGCGCTGATTGCGGCGTGCGGGACTGACTACGGGCTGCAAAGGGCGCAGTGGGTGTCGCGGTTCACCGACATGTCGCGGCAGGCGGTGCAGTATCGGCAGGGGCGGGTATTGCTGGCAGGTGATGCCGCGCATGTGCATGGGCCGCACGGCGGGCAGGGGCTGAACACCGGGGTACAGGATGCGGTCAATCTGGGCTGGAAGCTGGCGCAAGTAGTGAAGGGCGTGGCGGGCGAGGGGCTCTTGGACAGCTATCATGCCGAGCGTCACCCGGTGGCGGCGCGGGTGTTGCGCAACACGATGCGCAGGTGGCGCTTTCGCGACCGGACGAGCGGAGCGCGGCTTTGCGCGAGACCATGGCCGATCTTCTGGGGCTGGAAGCGGCGCGGCGGCGGGTGGCGGGAATGCTCACGGGGCTGGATATCAGCTATGATCTGGGGGAGGGCCACCCATTGCTGGGGCGGCGGATGCCGGACCTTGATCTTGTCACGCAGAGCGGGGTGCGACGGGTGTACGAGCTGTTGCACGCCGCGCGGGGGGTGTTGGTGGGGCTTGGCGCGCCGGTCGATATTGCGCCTTGGGCGGGGCGGGTGGACGTGGTGCAGGCGGGGTTCGGCGGGGTATGGGAGCTGCCGGTGCTGGGGGTGGTGCCTGCGCCGAGCGCGGTGCTGATCCGGCCTGATGGCCATGTGGCCTGGGTGGGGCAGGGCGATCTGGACGGATTGACCGCGGCATTGACGCGCTGGTTCGGGCCGGGGGAGTGACCGAAGGGGACTGCTGAGCGGGTCGTTGCAGGAAAGGGCGGCCTTGCCTCCTCGCCACCTGCGCTGTCAGAGGGCAATGCCTGACCGCCGGGTGGGCAACCAACGGTCGCGGTCAAAGCTTTATGGTTGGGGCCTCCAGCCGGCTGGCCTTGTGACGACGGCTGGCAATGCCCGCCCTGGGGAGCGGTCGGGCATTGCCCGGCGCAGCACTTGTCACCGGGCAGGAAGAAGATCGGGTTTGGTGCAGGCGGAATCATTTCGCTTTAGATATCTCTGTTAACCCACTGGAAAGGTTATCAAGTCCGCACTGGCATCTGCATCATTCCCGGGTCGACACGAAGAAATACACCCATTCGCCCTTGAACTTGGGATCGGCGGCGCGGGCGGCGGTGACTTGGGTTTTCAGCCAGTCGAGATAGGGGCCCGCCGGTTCGGTCAGCGGGCGCAGGCCGTCGTAAAGGGGCGCAGAGGCGGCGAAGGCGGCGGCGATTTCCTGGCCATAGGGGGCGCCGATGGTGACAGGCAGGAACGGCTCGCCGGCTGCATTCTTGCCAACCTGAAATGCGGCCTTGGCGGTGCGCAGGTGCAGGGGGACGCGGTCGTTCGGCACCAGGTGGATGACGTTGCCGTCGGCATCGAAGTAATCGACATAGACATAGGCGTCATAGTCGGGGGCGGCGAGGTCGAGTGTCAGAACCTGACCCTTGGCATAGGTATAGGCGCGGGTCTGGGCGTCGGCCCCGATCAGGCGGGGGTTGGTCAACTGGTCCTGCGACTGCGGCAGGCCGACGTCGGCGATGCCCGAAAGCGCCCCG
>JANXPK010000705.1 GCA_025357355.1 Rhodobacterales bacterium | reverse complement strand
CCATCCGCTCGATCAGGGTGGCGTCGCGCTTTGCCGCCACGCCCGACACTTCGGCAAGCTCCAGCAGCAGACAAAGGCAGGTCTCGTCGATATTGGTCTTGGAAAAATCGAACCACATCGCGCCAGCCCGGGCCGAGAATTGCTGAGCGCGTCCGCTCCCTTCGAACAGCTTCAGGATCGGCCGCGTCTTGACCTTGGCGTGATGGTCGCGCAGTGCCTGCCATTTGTCTTGCATCGGTCTACTCCGCCCAATGGACTGTTGCATGATCCAGAACCACCCGCACCGGCGCCTCCATCGGCGTCAGTTGCAAGGCGCGTTCCAGTGCGGCGCGCTTGTCCGCGCCGGCGATCAGAAGATGAATGTTCTTGGCCGCCGTCAGCACCCGTGCTGTCAGCGTAATGCGCGGCTCGCCCGCAGCTTGCGACCGCAGCGCCATCAGGATCGGCGCATCCGGCGCCAAAGCCTCGGCCAGATGGTCGGCGCCGGGAAACAGGCTCGCCGTGTGCATGTCGCTGCCCATGCCCAGCAGCAGAACCGAAATCGGCAGATGCGGGGCAATGCCCTGACCGAGCAACTCCATCGCCTCCTCCGGTTCCAGCACCGGCGCATAAAGCGGCAACAACCGCGCCGCCGCCGCCCTTCCCTTCAACAGCCGCTCATGCAACAGACGTGTGTTCGACCGTGGGCTGTCCTCGCTGACCCAACGTTCATCGTTCAGAACGACCGCAACCCTGGCCCAATCAAGATCGGCCACAGCCAGCAGGTCAAACACCGGTCCCGGCGTCGTGCCGCCGGGCACCGACAAGGTGGCGCGCCGCCCCCGCAGGGCCAGCCGCAACTCATCCGCCACGACTTCGGCCACTCCCGCCATCAAGGCCTCGCGCGAAGAGTAGACCTTCAGCTTCATCCCTTGATCTCGCGCCACCGCCGCCCGTCGCGGTGCATCAGCATCAGCGCATCTTCGGGACCGGACGACCCCGGATCATAGCCCTGCGGCTTGTCGCCCCGCGCTTCCCAACCTTGGATGATCGGATCCGTCCAGGCCCAGGCCGCCTCGACCTCGTCGCCGCGCATGAACAGGGTCTGATTGCCGCGGATGATATCCATGATCAGCCGTTCATAGGCGTCCGGCACGTCCTCGGCATTCTCGCCCAGCGCATCGGCGAACGACATGTCGAGCGGCACCTGTGTCAGCCGCATGCCACCCGGCCCCGGCTCCTTGATCATCACCATCAGGTCCATGCCCTCATTGGGCTGCAACCGGATCACCAGCACGTTTTCCTTCCAGCCGGTCGAATCATCGAAAATCGAATGCGGCGGCTCTTTGAAGGTGATGGCGATCTCGCTTGCCCGGGCCCGCAGCCGTTTGCCGGTGCGCAGATAGAACGGCGTGCCCTTCCAGCGCCAGTTCGACACCCCGACTTTCAGCGCCAGATAGCTTTCGGTCAGGCTGGCGGGGTCCTGACAATGCTCCAGATAGCTGCCCTCGCCGCCCCC
>JANXPK010000655.1 GCA_025357355.1 Rhodobacterales bacterium | reverse complement strand
CCCTGCGCGGCCTCACTTTCAGCATCTGCAACCGGCAACGCCCGATCCCCAGCCCGGCAATCACCTCCGGGAAAAGGGTCAACAATTCATCCCCCGGACACACCACGATCCGCGTCGCCCTGACCTGCCCCGCCGTCGTCTGCAGAACCCCTGGCTCGGCCGCCTTCACCAGCACAGGCCGCAGGAACCGCACCCCCTGCGCCTCCAGCCACGCCGCCAGCTTCGGGATCGCCTCCCGGCTTTCGACCCGCCGCTCATGCGGCGACCACATCGCCCCTTCCATCTTGCGCAGCGGATAGTCCTGCGGCCGCACCATCCGGCACTCTGCCCCCATGTCAGTCGCAAGGAACGCTTCCAGCACTGCCAGCGCCTCAACGCGCTGCGCCGCCACCAGCAGCCCCTGCTGCTCGACCCTGGTCCCCGTCTTGGCCGCCATCTCGACCCAGACATCGCGCGTGCGCCGCGCCCGCGCCCAGGTTTCACCCGCCTGCCCCGTCACCGCGCAAAAGCCAAAGTTGCGGACCGAGGCGCCGATGGCCCGCGCCTCGCGGTCCAGAACCACCACCTTCAACCCGCGCCGCAGCGCTGCCAGCGCGTGGGCCAGCCCGACGATCCCCGCACCCACCACCGCAAGGTCAAAGCCGGCCACTCACGCCCCCTTTTGCGGCCGCATGTCCTCGCGCGAAATCCCCGCCACCTCGACCGGTTTTTTCATCGCATCACGCCGGAACGGCTCACCAAGTTCCTGATTGATCATCGCCTCGATCAGCGTGGTCTTGCCAGCCTTCTGGTCGACCAACGCCTGCCGCAACGCCGCCGTCAGTTCGTCCATCGTCCGCGCCACCACGCCCAGCAACCCGCAAGCCTTTGCAATCCCGGCATAACTCACGCCCTCGTTCAGTTCGGTCCCGACAAAATTGTCGGCATACCACAGCGTCGAATTGCGCTTCTCCGCGCCCCATTGATAGTTGCGGAACACCACTTGCGTGATCGCCGGCCACTCCGGCCGCCCGATCGCCGTCAGTTCCGTCACCGCAATCCCGAACGCCCCGTCGCCCGAAAACCCCACCACCGGCGTGTCCGGGCAGGCAATCTTGGCGCCAATCACCGACGGCATCCCATAGCCACACGGCCCGAACAGCCCCGGCGCCAGGTACTTCCGCCCCGCCTCAAAACTCGGATAGGCGTTGCCAATCGCGCAGTTATTCCCGATGTCCGACGAGATGATCGCCTCTTTCGGCAGCGCCGCCTGGATCGCCCGCCACGCCATGCGCGGGCTCATCCAGTCCGGTTTCGCCGCGCGTGCCCGCGCGTTCCATGTGGTCCCGACGTCATCGTCCTCGTGGTCCATCGACGACAGCGCCTGCGCCCAGGCCGATTTCTTCTGCGCAATCACCCCCATCCGCGCCCGGTCCACATCGCGCGACGGCAGCCGCGCCAATATTCCCTCGGCGACCTTCCTCGCATCGCCCACGATCCCGACCGTCACCGTCTTGGTCAGCCCGATCCGCGCGGGGTTGATGTCGACCTGAATGATCTTCGCGCCCTTCGGCCAATAATCCAGCCCATGGCCCGGCAACGTCGAGAACGGGTTCAACCGCGTCCCCAGTGCCAGCACCACATCGGCCTCGGCAATCAACTGCATCGCCGCCTTCGACCCATTGTAGCCCAATGGCCCCGCAAACAGCGGATGCGACCCCGGAAAGGCGTCGTTGTGCTGATAACCCACACAAACCGGCGCCGTCAGCCGCTCCGCCAGGGCCATCGACGCGGCAATCGCCCCGCCCAGCACTACTCCCGCCCCGTTCAAGATCACCGGCCGCGCAGCCCCCGCCAACAAAGCCGCCGCCGCCGCCAGCGCCTCGTCTCCGCCAGAGGGACGCTCAAACTCCACCACCAGCGGCAATTCGATGTCGATCACCTGCGTCCAGAAATCGCGCGGCACATTGATCTGTGCCGGCGCCGACGCCCGCCGCGCGTTCATGATCACCCGGTTCAGCACCTCGGCCATCCGCGACGGATCGCGCACCTCTTCCTGATAGGCCACCATGTCGCGGAACAGCGCCATCTGCTCCACCTCCTGAAACCCGCCCATCCCCATGGTCTTGTTGGCCGCCTGTGGCGTGACCAGCAAAAGGGGCGTGTGGTTCCAGTAGGCCGTCTTGACCGCCGTCACGAAATTGGTGATCCCCGGCCCGTTCTGCGCGATCATCATGCACATCTTGCCAGATGCCCGGGTGAAGCCGTCCGCCATCATCCCGCCAGAGCCCTCATGGGCGCAGTCCCAGAACGTGATCCCGGCCTTTGGAAAGTAATCCGATATCGGCATGAACGCC
>JANXPK010000637.1 GCA_025357355.1 Rhodobacterales bacterium | reverse complement strand
CGTCGCGCGGGCGGGCCTCGCCGCCTTCACCAAGCTGTTCGCCGACAAATATGCGGGCCAGGGCATCCGCATCAACAACATCCTGCCCGGTTTCATCGACTCGCTGCCCGAAAAGCCCGAGTTCCGCACGCGTATTCCGATGGGTCGCTATGGCACCACGGACGAGATTGCGGGCACCGTGTCCTTCCTTGCCTCGGACGCGTCGGGCTATATCACCGGCCAGAACCTGCGGGTCGATGGCGGCATCACCCGGTCGGTGTGAACCATGTACAAGCGCCCCCTGACCCCCGGGTTCACCCCGCCTGCCCGCCGGCAAGGCGACGGGTTTCACCTGCGCATGCTGTCGGTCCATGATGTGGTCAAGGATTTCGACGCCGTCATTGCCGCGCGCGACCGCCTGAAGGGGGCGATGGATTCCGGCGACACCTGGCCCGACGGCCTGACGCTGGAGGAGAACCTGATCGACCTCGCCTGGCACCAGCGGGAATTCACCATCGGCCACTCCTTTGCCTATACCGTGATGAATGATGATGAAAGCCGCTGTCTCGGCTGCTGCTACATCAACCCCTCGGACTGGCCGCAATACGACGCCATGGCGTCGTATTGGGCACGCGAACCAGCGTTTGACGCCACTTTGGGGCTGGCCTTCCGCGCATTGGTGGCCCAGTTTCCCCTGACCCGCGTGGCCTTTCCGGGCCGCGACCATCCCTGGCCCTCCATCACAGGCGAAGCACAATGACCCCTTATGTTCCCCCGAAAGTCTGGACCTGGGACAAGGAAAATGGCGGACAGTTTTCCAATATCAATCGCCCTGTCGCCGGGCCGACCCATGCCAAGGTGCTGCCGGTGGGCCAGCATCCGTTCCAGCTATACTCGCTGGCCACGCCCAACGGCCAGAAGATCACCATCATGTTCGAAGAGTTGCTGGCCGCCGGTCACAAGGGCGCCGAATACGACGCCTGGCTGATCAACATCGGCAAGGGCGATCAATTCGGCTCGGGCTTTGTCGCGGTGAACCCCAACTCCAAGATCCCGGCGCTGATGGATCACTCCGGCCCCGCGCCGGTCCGTGTCTTCGAAAGCGCCTCGATCCTGATGCATCTGGCCGAGAAATTCGGGGCCTTCCTGCCCGCCTCAGGTGCGGGCCGGACCGAGACGATCAACTGGCTGATGTGGCAAATGGGCTCAGCCCCCTACCTTGGCGGCGGCTTTGGCCATTTCTTCGCCTATGCGCCGGAAAAATGGGAATATCCGATCAACCGCTTTGCGATGGAGGTCAAACGCCAGATGGATGTGCTGGACCGCCAACTGGCCGAACATCCCTTCATCGCCGGGGACGACTTCACGATTGCCGATATGGCGATCTGGCCGTGGTACGGCGGCCTGACGCTGGGCAACTCTTATGCCAATTCGGCAGAGTTCCTCGACACCGCCAGCTACACGCACGTGCACCGCTGGGCCCGGCAGATCCTCGCCCGCCCCGCCGTCAAACGTGGTCGCATGGTCAACCGCAGTTTCGGCCCCTTGAACGAGCAACTCCGCGAACGCCACGATGCCAGCGATTTCGATCTGCGCACACAGGACAAGCTCGAAGCGCAATAGCCGCCAGCGGTTCCCTCGCCGCCGATCCCCCTGAATGCCCCCGCGCCCGGTCCGCGTCACGAAGACTTGATTGCCGCGAATGGGCCTCACGCCGCCGCGGCCCTGTGCTAGTGTGGCCCCGGTCATCATGGAGGATCGCATGACCATCGAGCTGACCTATCTGGCCTGGACCGCCTTTCTGACGGGCGCACTGTGGCTGCCCTACGTCACCTGCCAGACCCTGACCAACGGCTTGCTGGAACCCGTGAATTACACCGACCCAGCCCAGCGCCCGATGCCGCTGTGGGGGGTGCGGGGCAACCGTGCCCAGATGAACGCGGTCGAGGCGTTTGCCCCCTTCGCCGCCATGGTTCTGATCCTGCACGCCACCGGTCAGGAAAACGCCACCACCGCCTTTCTGTGCGCCAGCTTCTTCTGGCTGCGGCTGGTCCATGCCGCGGTCTTCCTTGCCGGCATCCCCTATATCCGCACGGTCATCTTCACCCTGGCCTGGATTGCCGAGGTCGGCCTGTTCTGGCAGATCGTGACCTAGGCGCTGCAGATCGAAATTCGCCACCGTCAATGGCACCGCCGACGCAAGCTGGATCACCATGTCATCGGTCCCCGATCCGGCCAGACGCACCTCAATGGTCGTCGTGCCCGCCAGTGTATCCTCGGTGAAGCGCACCCGCGGGCCGCCGCCGCTGAACGCCGCCGTGCCGATGAAGACAAAGGCATCGTCGGTGCCACGGCCGGTATCGGCGTCGATCTGCGACCGGTCGATCATGTCATTTGCCACCTGAAATCCGGTGATCTGGTCGATGCCACTTGCGGCATCGCTTTCGAAAGTTCCGATGTAGTGAAAGACGTCATTGCCCCCACCACCCACCAGCGGGTCATTACCCGCCCCGCCGCGCACCAGTTGTTGCCGTCCGCCCCCTCCAGATCATCGTTGCCGCCCAGCCCGATCAGGGTATCGTCGCCGAGATCGCCCTGAATGGCGTCGTCGCCATCCGACCCGGTGCC
>JANXPK010000630.1 GCA_025357355.1 Rhodobacterales bacterium | reverse complement strand
GTCCACGGCATAGGCCAGTTGGTAATCGTCGTCGCGCAGCTTGGCGGCCTCTTCGGTGCGGGCACGGTCGGCCTGAAGCTGCTTTTTCTCGTCATCGGTCATCGAATCGTTGGACAGGATGCCGTTCAGATCGGCCTCGGAGCGGGTCTTGTTGTCCTTGGCGGTCGCAGCCGCGGTCGCGGCCTTGTTGGGGTCGACCGGCGGTTGGTTGACCACGATGTCAGGCATCACACCCAAAGCCTGGATCGAGCGGCCCGACGGCGTGTAATAGCGTGCCGTGGTCAGCCGCATCGCACCATCGCCGCGCACCGGGATGATGGTCTGAACCGAGCCTTTGCCAAAGCTTTTGGTGCCGACCACGATGGCGCGGTGATGGTCCTGCAAGGCGCCGGTCACGATCTCGGACGCGCTGGCCGATCCGCCGTTGATCAAGACCACGATCGGCTTGCCATTGGCCAGATCGCCGGGCGTGGCGTTGAAGCGTTCGTTGTCTTGCGGGTTGCGGCCACGGGTCGACACGATCTCGCCCTCGTTCAGGAAGGCGTCCGATACGTCGATCGCTTGCGTCAGCAAACCACCGGGGTTGTTGCGCAGGTCGATGACAAAACCGTTGACCTTGTCGATGCCGCCTGCATCGCTAAGCGCCTTGGTCAGTTCGGTCTGCAAGCCAGAAAAGGTCTGATCGGTGAAGGAGGTGATGCGCAGCACCACGGTATCGCCGACGACCCGGCCCTTGACCGCCGCCACCTTGATGGTGTCGCGGATGATCGACACGTCGAAGGGGTCCTGCACGCCGTCGCGTACCACGGTGATCACGACCTCGGACCCGATCGGCCCGCGCATCAGATCCACCGCCTGATCCATGGTCAGACCCAGAACGGATTTGCCATCGACCTGGGTGATGATGTCGCCGGTCTTGATGCCGGCCTTGTCGGCGGGGGTGCCGTCGATCGGGCTGACGACCTTCACATAGCCGTCCTGCTGGGTGACCTCGATGCCAAGGCCGCCGAACTCGCCCTTGGTCTGGACCTGCATCGCGGCAAAGTCCTTGGCATTCATATAACTGGAATGGGGGTCAAGCGAGGTCAGCATGCCGTTGATCGCGCTCTCGATCAGCTTTTGATTGTCCGGCTCTTCGACATACTGGTTGCGGATGCGTTCAAAGACATCGCCGAACAGGTCAAGTTGTTCGTAAACTGAACTGCTTTTGCCTGCGGTTTCCGCAATCAGCGGGGCGGCCAGCTGCGTGGTGATCAGAACCCCGGCCAAAGTGCCGCCCAATGCGGCGATCAAAAGCTTTTTCATGCGCGTCTATTCCTCGTTTGGCTCGAACCATGTCAGCGGGTCGACCGGCTCGGCCCTTTGCCTGATTTCCAAGTAAAGCGTTTCCGTGCCGGAAGCGCCACCGTCATCTGCGGCGGGCGACAGGATGTCGGCGGCCCCACCCTTGGTCGCGTCCGCCGTCCCACTCATCAGGCCCAGCGGTTGGCCCGTCCCCACCACGTCGCCCACCTCGCCATATACCGTCTCTAACCCGGACAGGATCAATAGATAGCCCCCGCCCGGCTCAAGGATCATCACATTTCCGTAGTCCAGCAGCGGGCCGCGGTAACGGATCGTCGCGGCCCACGGTGCGGTGACGAGGGCCAGAGGCCGCGTCGCCAGGGTGATGCCGGGCCGTGTCACCCCCTTGGCATCGGTCTCGCCCGCCTTCAAGATCACCCGTCCCCGCACCGGCCAGCTGAGCTTGCCTTTGGCATCCGCAAAGCCCTGCACGGTGGCACCTTGCGGCGCCAGACCCGCCGCAAATGCATCCAGCGTATCGGCGCTTTTCAAAAGCGCCTTCAACGCCTCGGGGTCCTCGGTCAACCGCTTGGGCAGGTCGGTACGGTCAGAGATTGCCTTGCTGAGGTCGGCCCGCGCCTGTTGTGCGGCCTTTAGCCCGGCGTCCAGCGTCGCACCGGCGGCCTTTTGCAGTCGGCGCAGATCGGCCAGTTCCTGCAAGTCATGCCGCAGCCCCTGCGCCTCTTTCTGCAAAGCGGGCGTCACATCGGCCAGCATCATG
>JANXPK010000620.1 GCA_025357355.1 Rhodobacterales bacterium | reverse complement strand
CCACAAGCCGCGACCGGAGCTGCCTTCTCTTCGACCGTCGGTCTCTGTCTCTTCGCAGCCCATCCGCAGGACGAATGGTGGGATTTCGACATTCCTTCTGAGCGTTACCCGGCGCGTTCGCTCAAAAGAGCGTTCAAATGGTTCAAGGACAACTGGTAAACCGCAACATGCTGACAAAATGGCGACATGCCGGGGCGCGTCTGGCAAAATTTCCCACATTTTGTGGGTCAGTTGATGATTTTACGTGACCTCGCGAGGTGTTGTGGATAGAATCGTGGATAAGTCGGCCCTCCAATTGGGGTTGATCATGAGAAGAAACGAAAAAAGCAGCGCGCGGCAGCTGCGGCTCAACAAAAAACGGCGGGACATACAATGACATTGAATCTGACAGTGACCTCGCAGCGCGAAGAATTGAAGCCGCGCATCACCGTGTTCGGCGTCGGCGGCGCCGGGGGCAACGCGGTCAACAACATGATCGACAAGAACCTTGAAGGCGTCGAATTCGTTGTCGCCAATACTGACGCGCAGGCCCTGCAACAAAGCCGGGCCCATTCGAAAATCCAGATGGGCCTGAAGGTGACTGAGGGTCTTGGCGCAGGGGCTCGCCCGTCGGTAGGTGCGGCCGCCGCAGAGGAAACCATCGAAGAAATTGTCGATCACCTCGCTGGGGCCCATATGTGCTTCATCACGGCGGGCATGGGCGGCGGCACCGGGACCGGCGCCGCGCCGATCATCGCGCAGGCAGCGCGGGAACTTGGTGTGTTGACGGTTGGTGTCGTGACCAAACCCTTCCAGTTCGAAGGCAACAAGCGGATGCGTCAGGCCGAAGAGGGTATCGAGGCCCTGCAGCGCGTCGTGGATACCCTGATTGTCATCCCCAACCAGAACCTCTTCCGCCTCGCCAATGAGCGCACTACGTTCACTGAAGCCTTCGCGATGGCAGATGATGTGTTGTATCAAGGGGTTAAGGGCGTGACTGACCTCATGGTCCGGCCCGGCCTCATCAACCTCGATTTCGCCGATGTCCGCGCCGTGATGGACGAAATGGGCAAGGCGATGATGGGAACTGGCGAGGCGACCGGCGAAAACCGCGCGGTTCAGGCAGCCGAAAAGGCGATTGCCAATCCCCTGCTTGACGAAATCAGCCTTCACGGCGCCAAGGGTGTGCTGATCAACATCACCGGTGGCTATGACCTCACGCTGTTCGAACTTGACGAGGCAGCCAACATCATCCGTGAAAAAGTCGATCCAGATGCCAATATCATCGTCGGCTCGACGCTGGATACCAATATGGAAGGCTCGCTGCGCGTTTCGGTCGTGGCCACCGGCATAGACATCAAGAAGGCGGTAGAGGCTCCGGTTGCCCGCCGCTCTATGGCCGCGCCGCTGACCCCGGCCGTCGTCGCCCCGGCCCCCGAACCGCGCCACGAAGCGCCAATGGCCTTGACCGCCGCGCCGGCACAGCAACCAGCACCTTTCGCGGCGCAAGCACGCGCAGAGGCCAACCTGTTCGACGGCGCACACTCTTCGGGACATCACGAGGACGTCGAAAGTGACGAGGTCCCAGCCCCGGCTTATCGTCCGCAGACAGCCGCCGAACGCGCGCCCGCTCCGACCGCAGCACCCGCCCGCGATGCCGAGGCTGCAAGCTTTGTCGCCCCCCGCCCGCGCGCTGCCGGTACGCCTTCGGCCGAGGCTTTGGCCCGCTTGCAAGCTGCAGTCAGCCGCTCACCGAACCAGCCCTCGACCAGGCCTGCTGCCACCCCCACTGTGCGTCAGCCCACTGCCAAACCAGCCGAGCGGCCGCGCTTCGGGATCGGCAGTCTGATCAATCGCATGGCCGGTGGTCACGCAGAACCTGCGGCTGATCGCAACGCCGGCGCACGCCAACAACCGCCCGTCACGGCCTATGATGACGAGCAGGAACTCTCGGCCGATCAAGAGCGCATCGAAATCCCGGCTTTCCTGCGGCGCCAAGCCAACTGAAAACATGCTACAAAGCGTTTTGGAAAGCCCGGGGAAATCCCGAGCTTTTTCACGTAAATACAATGCTTTGCCCTTTAATTTTCCACTGTTACACTTGGTCACAAAGAGTGAGTTGAGGTTTCCCTCTGGTGGTCGTAGCTAGCGGTCACACAAGCGACTGATCTAACAGTCGTGGTTCTGTCGAGGCGGTCTATTGCAGAATACAGTTAAATCATCGGTGACCTTCAAGGGTCGGGGCCTGCACAGCGGGTCTGAAGTCCGTATGGTTATCCGTCCTGCTTCGGCGGATTATGGCATCTGGTTCCGCCGGATGGACCTTGCAGGTGGTGACTCCTTGATCCCGGCGCGTTGGGATGCTGTCGTGCCTTCGCGGTTATGCACCCTTATCGCCAACGCGGACGGGGCCACGGTTTCGACCATTGAACACTTGATGGCTGCCCTCGCAGGTTTGGCAATCAATAACGCACTTGTCGAGATTGATGGCGCAGAAGTGCCGATTCTTGATGGCTCGGCCGCTCCCTTTGTTGCGGCGATCCTGGCGCGCGGCATTCAACCACAATCCGCACCGGCTCGGACTATTCGTGTTCTCATGACGGTTGAGGTTCGCGACGGTGAGGCTTTAGCGCGGCTCGAACCGGCCGAAATGCTGGAAATCGACTTTCGCATCGATTTTGCCGACCGGGCCATAGGCAGGCAATCGCGTAGGCTTAATATGGCCAATGGCGCCTTTGTTCGTGAACTGTCCGACAGCCGAACCTTCTGCCGCCAGTCGGATGTCGATGCTATGCGTGCCAAGGGGCTGGCTCTTGGCGGCACGTTGGAAAACGCCGTAGTGTTTGACGGCGATCGCATCTTGTCACCCGGTGGCCTGCGATACCGCGATGAACCTGTGCGTCACAAGATGCTGGATGCATTGGGCGATTTGTCGCTGGCCGGTGCTCCGCTTCTGGCACGTTACACTGGGATTCGCGCGGGCCATGCCCTGACCAACCGATTGTTGCGCGTTCTGTTTGCAACGCCGGGCGCCTTTGTGTTCGACGATTGCGACCAGTTTGCGGGCGGCAAATTGCCTGGCGTCGGCGTTCAGCGCCGTGACTTGCCCGCCTTCGCCTGACACGACGCTCCTCCAATCGATCCTTGGCTGAAAGCCGTTTTGCGCCCTGGATTTTTCTGTGCTAGGACAGACAAAAGCGTGAGGACCGGGCTAAGCAGACCGATCCAATTGGGGTTGAGGGTAGACGGACGATGGCAGGCGTAAGTTCAGGCGCAGCGCGGAAACTTGGGCTTGCGCTGCTGGTAGCAAGCGTTACGGCTTGCGCGTCCACGCCCAAGCAACTTCCACTTGAAAATTACACAGCAGAACAGATTTTCAAACGCGGCGAACTGGAACTTGAGGTCAACAAGAAACCCAAGGACGCACTGACCTATTTTCAGGAGGCCGAACGGCTTTATCCCTATACCGAATGGGCCAAGCGAGCGCTGATCATGCAGGCTTTCACCCTGCACCAGACAAAGAACTATGAAGAGGCCCGGGTTGCGGCGCAGCGCTATCTTGATTTCTATCCGGGTGACGAAGACGCGGCTTATGCCCAGTACCTTATGGCGCTTTCCTACTATGACCAGATCGACTTGGTGGGCCGCGATCAGGGGCTTACGTTTCAGGCGCTGCAAGCTCTGCGTGTCGTGATTGAACAGTACCCCAGCAGCGAATACGCAAAGTCCGCCTTGCTCAAGTTCGATCTGGCCTTCGACCATCTTGCCGCCAAGGAAATGGAGATCGGCCGCTACTACCTCAAACAGCGCCACTACACTGCCGCGCTCAACCGCTTCCGGGTGGTCGTGCAGGATTACCAGACCACCACCCAGACCGCCGAGGCGCTGGAACGTCTGGTAGAATGCTATCTTGGCCTGGGCCTCAATGACGAAGCGCAGACAGCAGGGGCCATCCTGGGCTACAACTACCAAGCCAGCCCGTTCTACCAAGATGCCTTCAACCTCTTGAAAAAGCAGGGGCTTTCACCCGAGGCCAAGGGCACGAGCTGGCTGTCGACGATCTATCGACAGATGATCAAAGGCGAATGGCTGTGATGGATCTGCCGGCAGTTCACGCGCCAAATGGGCAGGGCAATGCTTCGCGGCGTTAGCATCCGGGACGTGCTGATCATCGATCGGCTGGATCTGGCCTTTCAGCCCGGCCTGAACGTACTGACGGGCGAGACCGGAGCGGGCAAGTCCATTCTGCTCGATGCGCTTGGCTTTGTGCTCGGCTGGCGTGGCCGGGCGGAGTTGGTCCGCGCAGGGGCGTCACAGGGTGAGGTGACGGCTACCTTCGACCTGCCCCCGGCCCACGCCGCACGCAAGGTCTTGGCGGAGGCGGGTCTGCAAGCGGAGGATGAGTTGATCCTGCGCCGGATCAATTTCGCCGATGGTCGCAAGGCCGCCTATGTCAATGACCGCCGCGTCGCAGCCGAGGTCTTGCGCGACCTTTCCGACACGCTTGTCGAACTGCATGGCCAGCAGGATGATCGCGGCCTTTTGAATCCCCGCGGCCACCGTGCTTTGCTTGACGGCTTTGCGGGTCTGGACCTGCAACCACTGCGCGCCGCGTGGCGCACCCGTGCGGCCGCGCGCGCTGATTTGGCCACAGCCGAGGCCGCAATCGCGACCGTCCGCGCCGAAGAGGATTTCCTGCGCCACGCCGCGGCGGAACTGGCTAAGCTTGCCCCTGAGCCCGGCGAAGAAGCCATCCTTGATGCCCGGCGGCGCCATATGCAGGCTGCCAGCCGCATCCGCACCGATATTGTGCGCGCTCATACCGCGCTTGAGGAAACGGCCGAGGCGGCCTTGATCGACGCGCAGCGTTGGCTGGACGGAGTTGCAGCGCAGGCCGAAGGCAAGCTGGACGGTGCTCTTTCGGCTTTGGGCCGTACCCTTATCGAACTGGGCGAGGCGCAGGCCGGAGTAGATGCCGCCCTTGGTTCGCTCGAATTCGATCCAAGGGAGCTGGAGGCTTTGGAAGAGCGGCTCTTCGCCATTCGGGCCATGGCCCGCAAGCATTCCGTTTTGCCGGACGATCTTGGCGCGCATCTTGCCGCAATGCAGTCGCGGCTTGAGGCTTTGGATATTGGCACCAAGAGTTTGAAATCCTTGGCGAAAGCTGTGGCTGATGTCGAGGCGGATTTTGACCGTCAGGCGCAGGGCGCCTCCAAAGAACGGCGTCTGGCGGCCCAAAGGCTTGACCGGGCAATGGCAAAGGAGCTTGCTCCCTTGAAGATGGACCGGGCACTGTTTGCCACTGAAGTCAGCGCGGGCGAGCCGGGGCCAGAGGGCGTCGATGCCGTCACTTTTACGGTGGCGACCAATCCCGGTGCGCCTGCGGGTCCGCTGAACAAGATTGCATCGGGCGGTGAACTGAGCCGGTTTCTGCTTGCCCTCAAGGTCTGTCTGACCGGAACGACGCCCGGCCTGACCATGATCTTTGACGAGATTGACCGTGGTGTTGGTGGGGCGACGGCAGATGCGGTGGGGCGGCGGCTCAAGCAGTTGTCGGTTGAGGGGCAGGTTCTGGTTGTCACCCACAGCCCGCAGGTTGCATCGCGCGCCGCCCATCATTGGCGGGTTGAAAAGCATGTGGCGGGGCAGGTTACGTTGTCGACGGTCACGGCGCTTGACCAAAGCGCCCGCATCGAGGAAATCGCCCGGATGCTCGCCGGGGACACGGTGACGGATGCTGCGCGTGAGGCTGCAAAGGTTCTGCTGGCCTAGTGGGGACTGGGTTCCATTTGACCCGAATTGCCTCGTGGACGCATCGCATTTTTGGTGAAAATGGGGGCAGGGGCAAAAGGCGGAATTCGGCAACTCACGCCTGATGGCCAAGCCCTTGAGGGCGCAGTGTTAATCGGCCAGATTAACGAAAGATGAACGACCTACAAATCACCTACATTGCGCCTACATTGCCTCTACACAGAAGGCGGGGTTTTCAGTCTTTGGCCCGCGTTAACCATAAACCTGCGAATCGCTGGCGCACCCGGCGATTGGGGAAATCTTCGGACATCACCCTTCTGCAACCCTGGCCATCTCTACCGCCAAATCGCCATAGCCGGTAAAGCGCCGTTCATAGGCCAGCCCCAGCCGCCGCGCACAGTCTTGCGCCTTGACGTCAAGCTCGGGGTTATCGGTCTGGGCCTGATACACCAGCTTGGTGTAATTGCCGAAATACATGTCCCGCAGTTCGGGATGACGGTCCAGACCCATCGGGCGCCAGACGAAAGCGTCAAACTGGCGGACCAGGAAGTCTGTGAGATAAAACGCCGTGAACTCGGTTTCCGAGCGCGCCAGAAAAATGTCATTGCCTTCAAAAAACGAATAACAATGCGGGCCTGCAAGCATCTGAACGCCCAGTTCCTTGCACTTTTCAAACAAAAGCCCACCAGTGCCGCAGTCCGCGTACAAGATGAAGATCGCGCTGTAAGTGCTTTGATGCACCGCCACGCTTTTGGTCACTTCCTCGGTGATCCGGTCTGGGTAGAGGTGCAGTTTGGCGGGCAGGCATTGCAGGTCCAGATGGTCCCAGCCGTTCAGCCGCTTCAGCGCCAGCACTTCATGCGCCAGCGCCCCGCAGGCAATCAGCAGAATGCGCCCTTGATGACTGGCAGGCAGACCTGCCTCGGTCAGGACCGTGTCGTCCAGCGTCACCACCTCAGCCTCCGCACGACGAGCGTCAGGACCAAGGCCGCAAAGCCCAGCCAGACCCAGTTCAGCCCCAAGAGCGAAAACAGGACAATCGTCAAACCGGCGGCGGCGACTAGGGTCACAATCAGGATCAGAAAGGTTCGCGGGGGCATCTGGTACTCCTTGCCCTCAACATGGTCCTTGAGCCGGGGATTTCCAAGTTCCAAAGCAAAAGGCCCCGGAACCGTGACCGGGGCCCTAGGCATGTAAACGGTCAGGTCAGACGTTTGGTCGGTTGTGCTTGCGCGCCACAAAGGCCTTGGCAGTTTCGACGGCAACCGCAGCGTCGCGGCAATAGGCATCGGCCCCGATGGCGCGGCCGAACTCCTCGTTCAGCGGGGCACCGCCGACCAGGACGATGTAGTCATCGCGCATGCCGCGTTCTTTCATCGTGTCGATCACGACTTTCATGTAGGGCATCGTGGTGGTCAGCAGGGCGGACATGCCCAGGATATCAGGTTTTTCTTCGTCAAGCGCGTTCAGGTATTTGTCGACCGAATTGTTGATGCCGAGATCGCGCACCTCGAAGCCCGCGCCTTCCATCATCATGCCGACCAGGTTCTTGCCAATGTCGTGGATGTCGCCCTTGACCGTGCCGATCACCATCTTGCCCATGCGCGGCGCGCCGGTCGCGATCAGCAGCGGCTTGAGGATCGCCATGCCGCCCTTCATCGCGTTGGCGGCCAAAAGCACCTCGGGCACGAACAGGATGCCGTCGCGGAAGTCGGCGCCGACGATCGTCATGCCCGCCACCAAGGCCTTGGTCAGCGCGTCATAGGGGGCCCAGCCGCGTGCGATCAGGATGTTGACGCCTTCCTCGATCTCTTCCCGCAGGCCGTCGTACAGGTCGTCATGCATTTGTAGGACCAGTTCGTCATCGGACAGTTCGGAGAGGATGATTTCATCGTCGGCCATCTGGGCGCTCCTTGGGCAAGTTAGCTGTCAATGGGGCCAAAGCCCCGCAGGCACTTTTCGAATTGCGACATGCCCCAGATGAAAGCCGACAGCAAGAGGTCGCAGACAGAGAATGTTCTGGCTGAGGTTCGCTTTTTGTTCTAATTTCGGTGGATGCAACCCAAGGAAAACAGCATCCTGCCCGGCCAACGCCTGCGCGCTCGTGGGGCGGCCAGCAATGATAGCGGGCGGTTTGAAGGGCAGGCGCGGGTCGGGTTTGACGATGGTTGGGATATCGCGGAGGAAGAGCGGCTGGTGCAGACCGAGGTGCGGCTGGAGCGGCCGCGCTCGGCCATCACTTACAACCGGTCGCCCGATCTGCCGTTCGACCGGTCGATCAACCCGTATCGGGGCTGTGAGCATGGCTGCATCTATTGTTTTGCCCGACCGACGCATGCCTATCTGAACCTGTCGCCGGGCCTCGATTTCGAGACCAAGCTGATCGCGCGGCCCGGGATCGGGGCGGTGCTGGAGCGGGAGTTGCGGGCGAAGGCTTACAAGGTCGCCACCATCGCCATCGGCACCAACACCGACCCTTATCAGCCGTGCGAGGCTGAATATGGGGTGATGCGGGAGGTTTTGGGGGTGCTGAGCGCGTTTCGGCATCCGGTTGCCGTCACCACCAAGGGGACCCTGATCGAGCGGGACCTTGATATTCTAGGGCCGCTGGCTGAGCAGGGGCTGGTTCGGGTGGGGGTGTCGGTGACGACGCTGGACCCGGTGCTGGCCCGGCGGATGGAGCCGCGGGCGCCGGCGCCGGCAAGGCGGCTGGAGGTGATCCGGCGGTTGACGACGGCGGGGGTGCCAGTGCGGGCGATGATCGCGCCGGTGGTTCCGGGGTTGAGCGACCACGAGTTGGAAAGCATCATGGAGGCGACCCGAGCGGCGGGGGCGGTGGCGGCGAGTTTCATCTCGATCCGGCTGCCGCTGGAGGTGTCGGGGCTGTTTCAGGACTGGCTGGCGCGGCACTACCCGGACCGGGCGGCCAAGGTGATGGCGCGGGTGCGTGAGTTGCACGGCGGCAAGGATTATGACGCGCAGTGGGGCACGCGGTTTCGCGGCGAGGGGGTGTGGGCGGACCTGATGGCGCGGCGTTTTGCGCTGGCCGTTGCAAGGCTGGGGCTGGACCGGGTGCAGCCGCCATTGCGGACCGACCTCTTCGCGCCACCGGGCCGGGCAGGGAACCAGTTGATGCTGTTTTAGGGCTGGCAGGGCGTGGTTTCTGAGAATGGTCCGAACCTCGGACCTTACATTTTATCGTTGTATTACAAGTGATTGGCTTTTCTTGTTAACCGGAATTTAAGGTTTGGGCAGGGAGAACAGGGCGGATGAACGCGCCCCTTCTCCCGAGCCATCTGCGGCCAAAGCCTAACTACGCCGCCCGCGCCGTTCGCGCTTGGGGTCGCCAGAGGTGTCACCGGTGCCATCGGAGACGGAAGAAAACGCCCCGAGCTCGGCTTGAATGAGCTCCACCGTCGGCACCGGGCCACGGGGGCGGGTTTCAAGGGCGTGGCGCATCGCCTTGAGGTGTTCGGGCATCGTACCGCAGCAGCCACCGATGATCCTGACCCCGGCGTCACGGGCCAGAACGGCATATTCAGCCATCAATGCCGGGGTGCCGTCATAGTGGATATGGCCCTCGTGGTACTTTGGAATGCCCGCATTGCCCTTGGCGATGATCGGCCGCTGGGTTCCGGCCGCCTCAAATCCCAGCACCGTCCGCATCAGATCAGACGCCCCGACCCCGCAATTGGCGCCAAAGGCCAGGGGCGGATTGGGCAGGCTTTCCACCTTGGTGGCCATGGAAGCCGAGGTGATCCCCATCATCGTGCGACCGGCAGTGTCAAAACTCATGGTGCCGCACCACGGCATTCCGGCCAGGGCGGCGGCTTCGGCGGCGGCGGCGTATTCCTCGAAAGCGGACATGGTTTCGACCCACAGCACGTCGGCGCCACCTTCTTTCAACCCCTCGGCCTGTTCATGAAAGATTTCGACGGCCATCGCATGGGTCAGGTTGCCCATCGGCTTGAATATCTCGCCCGTAGGGCCGACGGAACCTGCAACGACGACAAGGCGACCGGCGGCGTCGGCGATCTCGCGGCCAAGGGAGGCGGCGACGCGGTTCAACTCGCCGACCCGGCCTTGGGCGTTGTGCAGCTTGAGCCGTGCGGCATTGCCGCCGAACGAGTTGGTCAGAAAGATGTCCGAGCCCGCCTCGACCGCCGAACGGTAGAGGGTACGGATATTGTCGGGCTTGTCGATGTTCCAGAACTCGGGCGGCTCACCGGCGGAAAGACCCATGTTGAAGAGGTTGGTCCCGGTGGCGCCATCGGCCATCAGCCAGTCACGCGACGACAGAAGTTTGGGCAAAGCATCCATAGCCATGGGCAGCACCCCGTTCAAAACTCGTTGATCAGCTGCGACTTGGCGACCTTCATCAGTTCCACCATCTTGTCGCGCACAACGTCGGCACTGGCCTTGCCAGCGAGGTCGGCCACAACCTTGCGCACCACATCCTCGTGCCCCGCCTCTTCGAAATCGGCGTTCACAACTTCGAGCGCATAGGCGGCGGCGGCGTCGCCAGTCTGCCCCATCAATCCCGCAGCCCACAGGCCGAGAAGTTTGTTGCGGCGCGCCTCGGCGCGGAATTGCATGTCGGCATCATGGGCGTATTTGGATTCAAAGGCGTTTTCGCGGTCGTCAAAAGTGCTCATGGCAGTGCCCTCGGCTCGTGAAGTGATTTCCTCACCATATGCCCGCCCCGGGGCCGCGCCGCAAGAGCAAGCCTGCATTGCCTTGCGAGCGCGGGGTGTTTGGCCTATAGGGCATGCTAAACCGTGCGGGACGCAAAGACGCCCGTCAACGGGGTTTTGGAGAGACTATGGCACGGCGCAAGAAGGTCTATGAGGGCAAGGCCAAGATCCTGTACGAAGGCCCGGAACCGGGCACATTGGTACAGTATTTCAAGGACGAAGGCACGCCGATGCCGTCGGCCCCTTTGGTCAGCCCGGCGCAGGCCGAAGGCAAGGGCGTGCTGAACAACCGGCTGTCGGAATTCTTCATGACCGGGTTGAACTCCATCGGGGTGCCGACGCATTTCATCCGCCGAATCAACATGCGCGAACAACTGGTGCGCGAGGCCGAGATCATCCCGCTGGAAGTGGTCGTGCGCAACTTTGCCGCCGGTGAGCTGTCAACCCGGCTGGGCATTCCGGAAGGCACGCCGCTGCCGCGCCCGATCGTGGAATATTACTACAAGGAGCCGCGGCTGAATTCGCCCATGGTCAGTGAAGAGCATATCTTTGCCTTTGGCTGGGCGAGCCAGCAGGACATGGACGATATCGTGGCGCTGGCGCTGCGGGTGAACGACTTTCTGTCGGGCGTGATGCTGGGGGTCGGCATTCGTTTGGCGGACTTCCGCATCGAGGTCGGGCGGATCTGGGAAGGCGACTTTACCCGGCTGATCGTGGTCGATGAGATCAGCCCGGATTCGTGCCGGTTGTGGGACTTGCGTTCGGGTCCCGAGGGGTCGGCGGTGGCCGAACCGGGGCCTTTGGCCGATGTTTATACCGAGCTGGCGCGGCGGTTGGGGGTGTTGCCTTCGAACGTCACCCATGCGCCGAAGCCGACACTGATCAACTAGGAGCGAGCCTATGAAAGCCCGTGTGACCGTGATGCTGAAAAGCGGCGTGCTGGACGTGCAGGGCGAGGCGGTGCGCCACGCGCTGGGCACGCTGGGCTTTGGCGGGGTCAAGGGGGTGCGACAGGGCAAGGTGATCGAGCTGGACCTGGTGGAGACCGACCGGGATGCCGCCGAGGCCGCGGTCAAGGGCATGTGCGACAAGTTGTTGGCCAATGCCGTGATCGAAAGCTATCGGGTCGAGGTGCTGTGACGGATGTGGTCCGAGGTTCGGACCGTGCATGGTTTGTCGTGAAATCAATGGGTTGCGATTTTCCGTTAACCTGATTTTAACCTCTTGCCGACCGTCAATTCCCGGGCTTGCCGTGCCTGGGGGAGACCTTTGCGACCATGTCGGCCGACCCGAGGGCTTTCCAAGCGCGGGCAGAATGACTAGGTGGAGGCAAATCCCGGGGGTCTGATGGCATTCTTTTCCAAATTGCGCGACCGGATGTTTCGGTCATCGGCCAAGATCAGTTCCGGGTTGGAGGCGCTGGTCAGCGCGGAGCTGGTGACTGAGCCTGCCAAGCCGTCACTTCTGGGCCGCCTGCTGGGGCGCGACGAAAGTCGGCGGGTGGTGGACGATGCGATGCTGGAAAGCCTGGAGGATTTGCTGATCCAGGCCGATCTGGGTGTGGACACCGCCCTGCGGGTCACGGCGAACATCGCGGGGGCCTGGCGCGGCCGGCGGGTTTCGACCGGCGAGTTGCAGGCGGCGCTGGCGGCGGAGGTGACGCGCATCATGGAGCCGGTGGCGCGGCCCATGCCTTTGTACCCGCAAAAGCCTCAGGTGGTGCTGGTGGTGGGGGTCAACGGGTCAGGCAAGACTACGACCATCGGCAAGCTCGCCGCGCAGTTCAAGGCCGCGGGCAAGTCGGTGGTGATCGCGGCGGGCGACACCTTTCGGGCGGCAGCGGTGGAGCAATTGCAGATCTGGGGAGAGCGGGCCGGGGTGCCGGTTTTGACGGCACCCGAGGGGTCGGACCCGGCCTCATTGGCCTTTGACGCGCTGACCAAGGCGCAAGCGGACGGTGCCGATCTGTTGATGATCGACACGGCGGGGCGCTTGCAGAACCGCGCCGACCTGATGGAGGAACTGGCCAAGATCGTGCGGGTGTTGCGCAAGAAGGACCCGACGGCGCCGCACAACACTTTGTTGGTGCTGGACGCCTCGACCGGGCAGAACGCCTTGTTGCAGGTTGAGATTTTCCGCAAGATCGCCGACGTGACCGGGCTGATCATGACCAAGCTGGACGGCACGGCGCGGGGCGGGGTGCTGGTGGCGCTGGCCGACAAGTTCGGTCTGCCGATCCATGCGATCGGCGTCGGCGAACAGATCGACGATCTGGCCCCGTTTGACCCCGAGGATTTTGCCAAGGCGCTGGTGGGCGAGAGCTAGGGCGAGAAGTCCCTACAGGGAAACACTGCCCGGTCAGCGGCAAAATCTGAACCTGCATCTTCTGCCTCCCTTCTCTTCCCCGACAGGCCAAAGCCTGTCGGGGACGCGCCCGACCGCCCCCCGGCGGGCGCGTTCCGCTCCCACCCGCGGTCGTGCGCGTCCCCTTCGTCACTGCCAGCGCCCGACCCAATCTCCCTTGCCTTGCGCTGGCGCGCTTCGGCAATCGGACCGATGCAGGCTCCCCCGGAGCC
>JANXPK010000611.1 GCA_025357355.1 Rhodobacterales bacterium | reverse complement strand
GAATGCTGGAACTTCCTCAAGGCCGCAGGGTATGCACCAGACTAAACGCAAAACGCTTTAAGTTCGGGCTGCGGCCTTTCGGATCAGGGCCTTGAGCTTGGAAAATGCCATCTCGATGGGGTTGAGATCGGGGGAGTAGGGCGGGAGGAACAGGAACCAAGCACCGATGTCTTTCAGGATCGCGGCGGCTTTCGGGCTGCTATGGGTGGCGAGGTTGTCGAGGATGACGACGTCACGCGCGTGCAGGGTCGGGGCCAGTTGGGTTTCGACATAGAGGTCGAAGAATTCGCGATTTATCGGCCCGCCGATGACCCAGGGTGCGTCGAGCCGGTCGTGGCGCAGAGCGGCGATGAAGGTCTGGGTATTCCAATGGCCGAAAGGGGCGTGGTCGATCAGGCGCGCCCCGCAGGGCGACCATCCGGCGGTCTTGGCCATGTTGGTTTTGAGGGATGTTTCGCCGATAAGCCCTATACGTGTCAGCATGTTGCGCATGAAGGGTTGACGGCGGTTGATCCACACATTGCGGGCCAGTGCTACGTCAGGCCGCTTCTGCTCGACGGCGCGCAGGTCTTTTTTTGTGTGTTAGAGCATGTCCGTGATAGGCTGAATCGCGTGGGATTCCCCTGGGGATTTCTTTGTGGTTCACTTTGCTTGCCGGATCAGGGGGCGGCAGGGATGCGACCACTTTCGACGGATTTGCGGGCGCGGGTTGCAAGCGCGCTCGCGGAGGGCGAGACGGTGCGGGGGGCGGCGAAGCGGTTCGGGGTCTCGGTGGCTTCGGCGGTGCGCTTCGGCCAGCGTCAGCGCTCCGGTCGCGGGCAGGTGCCTGGCCAGATCGGGGGGCATCGCCGCCCGAAGCTTGCCGGAGAGGCCGGGGAGTGGCTGATGGCGCGGCTGGTCGAGAAGCCCGACCTGACGATGCGGGCGCTGACGGCGGAACTGGCCGGGCGCGGCGTGCATGTCGCCCATGATACCGTGTGGCGATTCGTGAAGCGGGCAGGCCTGAGCGTCAAGAAAACGCTGCTGGCAGCCGAGCAGATGCGGCCGAAGGTGGCGCGATTCCGGGCAAGGTGGCAGGCGCATCAACACAGGCTTGATCCCAAGCGGCTGATATTCCTGGACGTCGAAGCGGGAATAGAAATCGTTCCAGTGGAACGATTTCCCCGCTGAGGATGGATCAAGACCAACATGACCCGCACCTGCGGCTGGAACCCGCGTGGAAAGCGGCTCATCGCCCACGTCCCGCACGGTCACTGGAAGACCCTCACCTTCCTTGCCGGGCTGCGCCACGACCGGATCGTGGCACCCTTCGTGCTTGACGGGGCGATCAACGGCCCTCGCCATTGTCACTTGGACCAATGGCGTTCCAATGGCTCGACCTTCACCGCTTGGGTCGAGCAATGCCTCGCACCCACCCTCGCGCCGGGCGACGTCCTTGCGTCGGGAAAACGGTCCCCCGGACCATTTTCTGGTCCTCCTCACGCCGACAATCTCGGCAGCCACAAGGGTCGCCCGGCCCGCCAACTCATCCGAAACAAGGGCGCGCATCTCTTGTTCCTGCCGCCCTATAGCCCAGACCTGAATCCGATCGACTTGCGTCGGGAAAATGATCCCCCGGACCATTTTCTGATCCTCCTCATCTTCGCCAAGCTCAAGACCCTGTTCCGCAAAGCCGACGAGCGCACCATCGAAGCCGCATGGCGAAAAGTGGGAACCCTGCTCGATGCGTTCAGCCCAACCGAATGCCAGAACTACCTTCGGCATGCCGGATATGCTTCAATATAGGTCAGACAGATTCTAATTGTCTGAATTCTTCGGGGCTTGCCATTTGCAATGGGTACAGGCCGCAGCACCTGCGCTGATGGCGCGGGCGATGAGTTCGGGAATGTCGGGGTGCAGGCCGATGGCGGACAGGATGCGGCCTTGGAAGCCTGCCTTGTCGAGCGCGACCGGGATGTCGCGAGTGACATGATCGCCTGAGGCTGCGAAGAAGGGCAGGCAGACCGACATCGGGCCGTGGTTGCTTTCGGTGTCGATCCTGGGCGTCTGGTCGATGAAGGCGGCGGTAACCGGGCAACCGGTCTGCAAGCTGATCTCGGCTGCGACATGAGTGGCGACGGCGGCGGGGACCGGGCTGCGATGCGAGCCATGGGCGGCGAGGATGGCGTTTTGTGCCCGGCTTTCCGCGATGATGCGGGCGGCAAGGGCATGCAGCGCGGGATCACATCCAAGAGGTTCAAGGACTTGCCAGCCTGCACCTTGCGCTTGCGCGAGGCGGGCGGGAAGCTGGACGCGGGTGAACCAGCCGCCGGCCATGAACAACGGATAGGCGCGGCCGCTGGGACCAGTCTTGGCCACAGCCTGGGCAAGGGCGCCCGGGGCGGCCAGGGTGGCAGAGCCGACGTGCCAGCCGGGCAGGTGAGCCGCAACCTGGATGGCCAGGGCCGCAAGTTCGGCCTCGGCGGGGGCGGGGTCGGAGGGTTGGCCGTGGCTGATCAGCAGGGCGACGGTCAAGGGGCTACGCCATAAAGCCCGGGCAGGGCGGTGTGGGTGACGGCGGCTTGGGCATGGTCGATGAAGGCGGTCACGATGCGACGGCGCTGATCGGCCTTGGGCAACAGGATGCCGATCTGCATCGGTCGGACCCCACCCTCAATCGGCACGAAGATCAGCTTCCGGCCATCGGGCGCCCGGTCGGTGCCAAGGCGGATATTGGCAATGGAATAGCCAAAGCCGTTGGCGACCATCGAGCGCATGACACCCATGTCGCGGGTCCGCTCGGCAATCAACGGCTGCAGACCGGCGTCCGTGAAGAATGACAGGAAATAGGCGGCCGAATAGGGCAGGTCCAGCAGGACCATCGGATGCGGGGCAAGATCGGCGGGGGTGACGAAGCTGCGGGCGGCAAGGGGGTGACCCTCTGGCAGCAGCGCATAGGGGGCGATGGGCACCAGCGGTAGAAAGTCGAGATCGGGCGGGATGTCGAGGTCATAGGTCAGGGCTAGGTCGAAGCGGGCGGCGCGCAATGCCTCGAACAATTCGGCCTGATGGCCCTCGTATTGCAGGAAGGTGACGTCCGGATAGCGGTCGGCAAAGCTGCGGCGCAGTTGCGGAAAGAGGACCTGGGCAAAGGTCAGAAGGCAGCCGACGGTCAGGGGACCTGCGATGCGACCGGCAATGTCGGCGGCATGGTCGGTGAGACGCCCGGCGCTGGCCAGCACGGCTCGGGCCGTCGCAACAAGCTGACGGCCGCCCTCAGTCAGCGACAGGCCCGTGGCATGACGGCGGATGAACAATTGCAGGCCGAAGGTCGCCTCAAGCTGCGAGATGGCGGCAGAGATCGAGGGGGAGGAGACATTGACCCGCTCTGCCGCAAGGGCAACCGAGCCGCAATCGGCGACGGCGACGAGGTATTCCAGCTGGCGAAGGGTGAAGCGCAGGGTCATGGCCGCAAGGGTAGCGGGACGGCGCCGGTTTGGCCAAGGGATTTCCGGCCTATTTGTCGCCGGGCACGCCGTAGCTGGGTGCAACGCGGGGGTCGCGGGCGCGCTGGACATAGGCTGCCATCTGCGGGGCGTAAACTTGCCAGGCGCGGGCGACGGCGGCGATGGGGTCGGCGTCGTCCAGCCAGTCGCAGCGCAACTCGGCCACCGGCCAGCTTTCGGCATCCACCATCAAGAGGCCCGCCGAATGCACGGCCCCGGCCTCGCCGCCAGCGTCACGACCTGCCATGAGAGCGGCGATCATACGGTCGCCCAGGTCGCCGGTGGTGCCAAAGCCCGCGATCATTGCGCGGGGCACCTCCGGGTTGGCCAGAAGATTGCCGCCCGCCACGACGCCGTCGCCTGCAGCCGTGCCCCAGACGCCCAGAATGCGCGCTCCGGAATGCTGGGCAACCCGCCCCGCACGGTCGACGACCATGAGCTGGCGAAACTCGATATGCGGTGCCCCGGCCACCACTCGGGCCATCGCCTCGGGTGCGCTGAGGCCTTGGCCCATCAGATCAAGCAGGCGCGGGCCGAGGGCTGGGTCGGTGATGTTCTGGGCCGCGGCCACCCCAACGCCCGCACGCGCATGGGCGCAGCGTGAGGCGACAGCCGGGGAGGACGACGAGATCACCATGCCAAAGCGGCCAGTGTCAGGGCAGCGGGCAAGGAGGGAGAAGGTCATGGGCGGTGCCTTTGGCTGGCGCCCGGTGGGCGAACCCACCGGGGCGTTGGATCAATCCGGAATGACGGCGGTGGCGTCAATCTCAACCAGCCATTCGGGGCGGGCGAGGGCGGTGACGACGACGCCGGTCGAGACGGGATGCACGCCGCGGATGTACTCGCCCATGGTGCGGTAAACGGCTTCACGGTGGCGCACGTCGGTCAGGTAGACCACGACCTTGCACAGATGCTCCATGGTGCCGCCGCATTCCTCGATCAGCTGACGGATGTTCTGCATGACCTTGTGGGTCTGCTCGACCGGATCGTGGCTGAGGATATTCTTCGAAGTTTCAATCTCTTGCGGGCACTGGCCGCGCAAGAAGATCGTGGTGCCGCGCGCGACCACAGCCTGGGCGAGGTCGTTGTCAAGCTTCTGTTCGGGATAGGTGTCGCGGGTGTTGAAGGGGCGGTGGCGTTTGTGGATCATGGGGTTTCCTTAGGCATCGGGTCGAAATGACCGCGGGCGATGGCGGTGAAGCGTTGGGCCAGTGACGACCGCATCTCGCCGCGGCGGAAGGCAAGGACGACACGGGCACGGCGGGTTGGGGTGGCGAGGGGCACGGCGACGAACGGATGTCCGTCAAGACTCTGGCCTATGGCAGGGCGGTTTGCCAGCAGCGCATAGCCCAGACCTTCGCCGACCATGCCGCACACCATATCCATCGAGGTCGAGCGCCAGGCGATGCGCGGCTCGACGCCTGCATCGCGCAGCAGGTTAAGGACAAAATCGGCGAGGGGCTGTGCGTTCAGGAGCACCATAGGCAGGGGAGAGAGGTCCTCTGGCGTGAGAGACGTCCGGGTTGCGAGAGGGTGGTCGGCGGCGAGCAGCACGATGGGGGTCAGGTCGAACAGCAGCAGGGTTTCAAGGTCATCTGGCAGACCGAGGTCGTAAAGCAGCGCAAGTTCCGCCTCGCCGGAGCGCAGACTTTCCAGCGTGCGGCGCTGTTCACTCTCGATCAGGGTGAGGCCCACCGGGCTGTCCTGGGTCAGGCGGCGCAACAGCCCGGGCAGGACATCGGGGCCAAGGAGGACAGGGCAGGCGATGGACAGGCGTTCGGTCTGCCGCGCTCCACGCGCCGCAATCAGTTGGGCGGCGTCGATGCGGGTGGGGCTGCCATAGGCGCGGTGGGCGTAGATCAGGGGGGTGCCGTGGGGGGCCACGAAGATGTCCTGCACCTCGCCCATGAAGACGTCGTGGGCGCCGATGCGGCTTTGCTGGCTGACCTTGCAGTCGAAGGCGACCAGCGGGTCGGCGACGCGCGGCGAGCCCGAGGGCATGGCGGTCCACTCGGTCACGTCGAACTTGTCGGCGACCCGATCCTTGAAGCGTCCGGCGAAGGTGTCGGCGATGAAGGCCTGATCGTCGCGCAGGACATTCACGCAAAAGACCCCGTTGGCGATGATGCGGGTGGACGCCTGGGACAGATGATGGACGCAGACCAAAAGCGTGGGCGCGGGCGTGTCGGCCGAGACCGAGGCCATGGCCGACACCGTCACCCCGGCGCGCCCCGCCGGGCCATCGGTGGTGACGATGTTCACCGTCTGGGCGGCGCGGGACATGCCCTGCAGGAAGGCGTCGCGGATCGGGGTGGTCATGGTCTCTCGCGCGGGCTTTGCGGACAGGACCGGGGGATTTCACATCCCCCGGACCCCCCTGTGGAGTATTTGGGCCAAGATGAATGGATCAGGCCGGGATTTTCGCGGCGATGTCGGTGGCGAATTCGAAGTTGGGGCGTTCAAGATGGCTGAGCGGGCCCGGGGCGGAAAAGTTGGCCGACAGACCCTGATAGACCTTTTCGGTGCAGCCCTTGTCCTCGATGTTCACATCGTCGAGCAGGGCCTTGACGGTGGCGAGGTGATGGGCGGCGTCGGGGTCGGCGCACCAGTCGGCCGACATGCCGCCGCCGTACAGGACGTTGACATGACCGGGGCCGTCGGGGGTCAGGCAGAGGTACCAGAAATAGCCGGGCGTCAGGGTGATCAGCAGCGCGGGGTAGATCGACAAGAGCCAGGTCAGGCGGCGCTGATCGCCGGTCAGCGTGGTGTTGGCGGGATGGGCAAGCGACAAAGGCACGGTGTCGTTCTTGACGATGAAGTGGTAGTTGAAGGCCGCGGACCCCGCCGGGCAGGTCATCTTCATCAGATCGACCGAACCGCCTATGGTGCCGGAATGGCAGACCGGCAAATGGTAGCTTTCCATGAAATTCTCGGCCAGGACCTTCCAGTTGGTGGCCCAGCGGAAGCTTTCGCGAAAGGTCCCGCGGTAACTCGCCATGTCAAGGTAGCCGACCAGGTTCTCAACTTCTTTCAGTTGGTCGTGCGGCGAAGGGGCGTCGGGGTTGAGGGTGACCATGATCCAGCCCAGCCAATCGACGACCCGGACTTGCGGCAAGGCGATGTCGCCCTTGCAGAACGCCTCATTGGCGGCCATCGCGGGGGCGCCGCGCAAGCTGCCGTCAAGGTTATAGGTCCAGGCATGATAGGGGCAGACGATGGCGCGGACATGGCCTGAGCCTTCGAGCAGGGTCGACATGCGGTGGCGGCAGACGTTGCTGAGGCCGCACAGGGCGCCGTCGCGGTCGCGCAGGATGATGATGGGCTCGCCCGAGATTTCCATCGTCAGATAGTCGCCCGGCTCCTTGAGCGCATCGGCGCGACCGGCGCTGAGCCATTCGCGGGCGAAGATGTGCTTTTCCTCCAGCGTCAGGAAGTCGGGCGAGGTATAGACCGATTTCGGCATGGCATGGGCACGCTCAAAAGGCTGGGCGACGTTGGCGCGCAGCTCTTCGACCGGGGTAAGGGACGGCCCAGTAAGTGAAGGATCGTGGCGGGTCATCGGATTGCCTCGCTTGGGTTGGGCTGGTGCCGGGGTGATCGGACCTGTGCCGACAATCCCGCCGAAGTTTGGGTCGTGTCAAGCGGGGGTGTCGCGGGTTCGTAGGCCAGATAGGACCGCTGCTTGACGATGTGGTCGGTGACGAATTTGGCATCGTGCCATACGCCCCAGATGAAGGCAGAGCCACGGCGCGACAGCCACGGCAGGCCGACAAAATACACCCCCGGTTCTGCCGAGACGCCGCGCCGATGCCGGGGCTGGCCATGGTCGTCGCAGGCCGCGACCTTGAGCCAGCCGAAATCGAGCGCAAAGCCGGTGGCCCAGATGATCGAGGTGATCCCCGCCGCCTTGAGGTCGAGCGACAAGATCGGGTTGATCATGCAGGCCGGGTCAGGCGGCAGGTCACGGGCCTGCGGTTCTTGCGGCAGGTCAAGACCGTTGCGGGCGACATAGGCGTCGGCCTCGTCCAGAACCGACAGATAATCCATGTCGCCGCCGCGAACGTTGTCACCGAGGTCGGGGGCAAAGCCCAGGACACCATTCGAACAGGACGAGGTGCGCCCGACCAGCGTCAGGCCTTCTGCGGCGAGGCGGCGGAACTCGACCGTCTGGCCGCCATAGGCGCCGCTGACGGCGATCGTGACATGGTCGGTGGTGGGCGGCGCCTCTACATCCCATTTGTTCAGCACACCCAGCCACCACACGAAATCGCGGCCGCGGTAGGCGCGTGGCGGGCGGCCGTGCGGCCCGACCGACAGATAGACGCGGCGGCCGGCGCGGTTCAGTTCGTCGGCAATCTGCGCGCCGGATGATACGGCACCGACAACCAGCACCGCTCCAGCGGGCAGTTGGGCGGGGTTGCGGTAATCGGCCGAGTGGATTTGCACGATTCCGGCCGTTTCCGGCATGATCGGCGGCATGACCGGGCGTTGGAACGGGCCGGTAGCGGCGACGACATACCGCGCCTCGATCGGCCCTTGCGAGGTTTCCACGCGAAAACCCGGCCGGTCGGCAGGCCGCTGGACGCTGGTCACTTCGACGCCGCACCGGATCGGGGCCGCGATCTTGCTGGCGTAGTCGACGAAATAGTCGGCAACCGCCTCTTTGCCGACAAAGGCGTCAGGGTCACCGGCGAATTTCAGGCCGGGGAAGCGGTCGTGCCAGGCGGGGCCATTGGCCACCAGCGAATCCCAGCGACTGGTGCGCCAACCCTCGGCGATGCGGGCGCGCTCCAAAACGAGGTGCGGCACGCCCGCGCGGCCCAGATGTTCGCTCATCGCGACCCCGGCCTGACCGGCACCGACGACAAGCACCTCTATTTTCTCGACCGGCATGGAGTTCCCCTGACTTGGTGGCATCTGCGGCAGGTATGGCACGAAACGCCGCTGGGGAAAAAGAACTGCCTTTCGCCGCACGGATTAGGCAGAACCTAAGCAAAGGTCGCCCGATGCGCTACGGTTCGATTATTCCAGATCTGACCAGACCCGCTCCTTTTCTTTTGCCCGGTGACAAGCGCTGCGCCGGGCAATGCCCGACCGCCCCACTCGGGCTGGCATTCCCTACCGCCGTCACGATGCTCGCCGGTTGGAGGTCCGCACCATAAAGCTTTGACCTGAACCGGTTGATGCCCACCCGGCGGTCGGGCAATGCCCTGTGACATCGCTGGTTGAGAGGGAGCAAGCAAGCACGGGTCGTCCGCCGGGGGGTGTTAGCTATTCCAACCAGCGTCGTGTCGTCCCGCGTCAGGGAGTGACCGTATAGGGCCACGGCGCCTGGGCAAATACGCCGCCATCGACCGGCAGCGTCTGGCCTGTGACAAAGCTGGCAGCGTCGGAGATCAGGAACAAGAGCGGGCCGATCAAGTCCTGCGGTGTCCCGATGCGGCGCAGCGGCGTCACGGGGGTCCAGGTTGCGGCATAGTTGGGCGCCTCGGCCCGGGTGCGGTCGGTCTCGATGGCGCCGGGGGCGATGCAGTTGACGCGGATGCCAAAAGGGCCAAGCTCGGACGCCGCAACCTTGGTGAACTGCTCGACCCCGCCTTTGGACGTGGTGTAGTCGACCAGCCGCGGGAAGGCGAGTTTGTTGCAGCCCGACCCAAGGGTGATGATGTTGCCTTGGATGCCCGCCGCGATCATGGCGCGGGCGGCGGTGCGGGTGTTGAGGAAAAGGCCGCGCAGGTTGGTGGCCATGACGCGGTCCCAGTCGGAGACATCAAGGTCGAGGAGCGGCGACCAGGTCTGAATACCGGCGTTGTTTACCATGACCGACGGGGCGCAACCCGCCCAGTCGCTGGCGGTGGCATGGAACGCCTTGACCTGCATCTCGCCGCCCGCATCGCTTTCCAAGGCGAGCGCCCGGCCGCCCTCGGCTATAACCATGTCCACCACCGCGCCGGCATCAGCCGCAGCACCGACATGGGTGAAGGCCACGACATGGCCCGACCGGGCCAGCGCCAGCACCAGATGCCTGCCAATCGCCGAATTGCCTGCGGTGACCAAAGCGAGTTTCGTCATGTTGCCCCCGTTGCCCGGCCCATATCTGGCCCATGTCTGGCAAGCCGGGCAGCAAAGCGCAAGTGTGGCACTTCAGGGCCGCATGACCCCGAAGACATCCAGATCGTTGACGCTGATGCCGCCCCACAGCACGACCGCGCAAATCGCGGCCCAGATCACGATGGCGATGACGGAAGTGATCTTGGCCTTTTTGCCGATCAGATGATCGGCAGGCGCGGATCGAGGGGTGCCCGGCACCACCGTGCCTGCATCGGCCTGCGACGTGAAGTTGAGCGGCAGCACGCAGAAGAACACCATGAACCAGGTTACTGCAAACAGCACCAGCGCGCCTGTGATCGTCATGATTGTTCCAACTCGATGAGGGTTCCGTTGAAGTCACGGGGATGCAGGAACAGCACCGGCTTGCCATGGGCGCCGATCTTGGGGGCGCCAAGCACGCGCGCGCCTTCCGCCAACAGTTTGTCGCGGGCGGCGGTCAGGTCTGCCACCTCGAAACACAAGTGATGGATGCCGCCTGCCAGGTTCCTGGCAAGAAAGCCCGCAATGGGCGAGGCGTCGCCAAGCGGGGTCAGAAGCTCGATCTTGGTGTTGGGCAGGGTTACGAAGACCACGGTGACACCATGGTCTGGCAGCGCCTGCGGCGGCGTCACTGTCGCACCGAGGGTCTGGTGGTAAAGCCGGGATGCCGCGTCCAGATCGGGCACCGCGATGGCGACATGGTTCAGGCGGCCGATCATGGCGGGGCTCCTTGCACGGCTGGGGTTATGGAAGCTTGGGGTCGGTTCGGCAAGAGGCGGCGCTACGGCATTAACCGGCAATTAGGGAAGATGTGGTTGGCTTAAAGGACCGCAAGTACATCTGGGGGATGTGATGCCAAGCAACCTAACTGTGGAACTGCCGTCGCTGCCCGGGCGTGGCAGCGCAGTGCCGGGCGGAATGACTGAAATGACCAGCGCTCTGCCGTTGCGCGGCGTCACCGTGCTGGCGGTCGAAGACAGCCGATTCGCGTCTGAGGCGCTGCGGCTGATGTGCCAGCGGCTGGGGGCGCGGCTGCGGCGCGCGGAAACCATTCAGGCGGCGCGCTCGCATCTGAAGCTTTACCGCCCCAATGTGGTGATCGTCGATCTTGGCCTGCCCGACGGCCGGGGCGAGGCGTTGATCCGCGAGATTGTGATGGGGCCGCACGCCCCGGTTGTGCTTGGCATGTCGGGCGACGTAGCCGGGCGCGCCTCGGCATTGGCCGCAGGGGCAGAGGGGTTTCTGGACAAGCCCCTGGAAAGTCTGGCCGCGTTTCAGGCGGTTCTGGTCCGCCATCTGCCCGAAAAGGTCACCGGCCTGTCCCTGGCCAATGAAGCGCCGCTGGTGCCCGACACGCTGGCGCTGCGCGACGATTTCAGCCGGGCCGCCGAACTGATCGAAGCGGGGACCAATCCCGAAACCCAGGCCTATCTGGCGAATTTCCTGACCGGCGTGGCGCGCCACGCCCATGACACCGCACTGGCCGAAGCCGCCGCCAGCGCCGGGGCGGCTCCCCTTTCCGGACGGCTGGACCATTTGCGCGCCATGCTGCGCCGCCGGATCGACGGCGCGGACGGCGCTTTTGGCGACGCTCCAGGTTGAACGAGAGCCGAGCTCAGCCCAG
>JANXPK010000593.1 GCA_025357355.1 Rhodobacterales bacterium | reverse complement strand
CGCAGCCGACCGACCCACCCGCATGCGCGAGGCCCGCCGCCTCGCCGAAATGCTGCAGGTGCTGAACGAGTTGCCCCACCCGCTCATCGGTCGCATCCACGGTGGCGCCTATGGCGGCGGCATCGGCCTCGCCTGCGTCTGCGATACCGTCCTCGCCGCCACAACGGCCCGCTTCGGCCTGACGGAAACCCGTCTCGGCCTGATCCCGGCGACCATCAGCCCCTACGTCCTTGCCCGTATCGGCGAGGGGCGCGCGCGGCAGGTCTTCATGTCGTCCCGCATCTTCGACGCCCCCGAGGCCGCACGTCTGGGCCTGATCGCTCGCGCAGTCCCCGACGCCGACCTCGACACAGCCGTCGATGCCGAGGTTCTCCCCTACCTTTCCGTTGCCCCCGGTGCTGTTGGCCGCGCCAAGGCCCTCGCCCGCACGCTCGGCCCCCGCATCGACGCCGACATCATCGACACCACCATCCGCCACCTTGCCGACGCCTGGGAAACGCCCGAGGCCGCCCGGGGCATCGCCGCCTTTCTGGAAAACCACCCCCCGGACTGGTCAAGCTGAGCCTGCTCTACGCCTCTTCCAGCAATCCACGCCCCTTGAGCAGCGGCTCCACCCCCGGCATCCGTCCCCGGAATTTCGTATACAGCACGTCCGCCTCTTCCGACCCGCCCGCCGACAACACAAACCGCTCCAGCCGCGCCGCCACCGCTGGGTCAAAAGGATCGCCCGCCTCCTCAAAGGCCGCAAAGGCGTCAGCGTCCATCACCTCCGACCACATGTAGCTGTAATACCCGCTCGAATAGTGATCGCCCGAGAACACATGGGCAAAATGCGGTGTCGCGTGCCGCATCCGGATCGCCCTTGGCATCCCCAACCCTTCCAGCACCTCCGCCTGTTTCTGCATCGGATCGGCCGGTGCAGCCCCCTCGTGAAACGCCAGATCGACCAGGGCCGAGCTCACATATTCCACCATGGCAAAACCCTGATCATAGGTCCCAGCCGCCAACAGTCGCTCCAGCATATCCGCCGGCATCGGCTCTCCCGTGTCGACATGCCGCGCGTGCTTTTCCAGTACCTCCGGCAACTCCATCCAGTGCTCGTACAACTGGCTCGGCAGTTCAACGAAATCCAGCGCGACATTGGTGCCCGAAATCATGCCATAGGTCACATTGCTCAGCATCTGATGCAGCGCATGGCCGAACTCATGAAACAGTGTGCGCGCGTCGTCATAGGACAGCAGCGCCGGATCGCCCTTGACGAAATTGCAGACGTTCATCACCACCGGATGCTGCTCGCCACCCAAACGTTTCTGCGCGCGAATGTCCGAACACCATGCCCCCGACCGCTTGGACCCGCGTGCGAAGTAGTCGCCGATGAACACTGCGACGTGGCCGCCCGCGCGCGTCACCTCCCATGCCCGCGCATCGGGGTGATACAAGGGCACTTCCAACTCGCGAAACTCCAGCCCGAACAACCGGTTGGCGCAGTCGAACATTGCCCCCAGCATCGCCTCCAGCCCCAGATAGGGTTTCAGCAACGCCTCATCCAGATCATGCTCGGCGTGGCGCCGCTTCTCGGAATAATAGCGCCAGTCCCAAGGCTCCAGCGGCCCCGCAATGCCGTCGGCATGCAGCATCGCCTCCAGCACGGCTGCATCCGCCAAAGCCTTGCGCTTCGCAGGCTCCCACACCCGCATCAACAACCCGCGCACCGCGTCCGGCGTCTTGGCCATCTCTGGCTCCAACCGATAGTCGGCAAAACTGCGATAGCCCAAAAGCTTCGCCCGCTCCTCCCGCAGGTGCAAAATCTCCGCTGCAATTGCCCGGTTGTCCGTCGCTCCGCCATTCGCCCCCCGCGCCACCCAGGCCTCATAGGCCTTCTGCCGCAACGCCCGCCTGGCCGAGAATTGCAGGAACGGCACGATCAGCGACCGGCTCAGCGTCACCGCCGGCCCCGTCGCCTTCTCTTCCCCCGCCGCCCGGGCCGCTGCGACCACAAACTCCGGCAGCCCCGCCAGGTCGCCTTCGGCGAGCGCCAGCGACCATTCCCGCTCATCGGCCAGCAAGTTCTGGCTGAACTTCGTGCCCAGCACCGCCAGCCGCGACTTGACCTCGGTCAGCCGCGCGGCTTGCTCCCCCTCCAGCAGCGCCCCCGCGCGCACGTACATCCGCCGGTACAACTCCAACACCCGCGCCTGCTCAGGCTCCAGCCGCAACCCGCCCCGCCCCTGCCACAGCGCCTCAACCCGGCCGAACAGCGCCTTGTTGTTGGTCACCTCCGACGCAAATTCGCTCAGCTTCGGCGCCAATTCGCTTTGCAAAGTCTCACGCGCCGCGGTGCTGTCCGCACTCACCAGATTGAAGAACACCCCCGCCACACGCGACAACGCCGCTTCCGACAATTCCAGCGCCTCGATGGTGTTGGCAAACGCCGGCGCCTCGCCTTTCGCCGCAATCGCCGCCACATTCCCCCGCGCCTCGGCCAAAGCCGCCGCAAATGCCGGCCCGAAATCCTCGTCCTTGATCGCACCGAACGGCGGCAACCCAAACAGCCCCACCCATTCGGTCAACAACGGATTGCTCATCTTTCACCCTTTCATCTTTTCACAAATATCCCGGGGGTGAGCGCGCCAGCGCGGGGGGGCTGGCCCCCTACTTCGCCTTCAACCGCCGCTCCACCCGCCGCAGCACCAGGCTCAGCCCGATCGTAATCACCAGATAGATCAGCGCCACCATGTTGTAGGTCTCGAAGTAGCGAAAGTTGCCTGCCGCCGTCACCTTGCCCAACTGCGTGATGTCGGCCACCCCCAGGATCGACACCAGGGAGCTATCCTTCACCATCGCCACGAAATCATTTCCCAGGGGTGGCAGGATCATCCGGAATGCCTGCGGAAACACCACGTGGCGAAACCGCTGCCAACTTGACAGACCCAGCGCCATCGCCGCCTCGATCTGACCCCGGTCAACCGCTTGTAACCCGGCCCGGAAAATCTCGGCCAGAAAGGCCGAATAGGCCACCGTCAACGCCATCACCGCCCGCGCGATGAAGGGAAAGTCGCGCGACTGCATCGGCGCAAATCCCAACAGACCGCTCAACCAGTTCCACCCGATCACCAAGGCAGGCGACAACACGAAGGCCACGTACAACAGCAGCACCATGATCGGCACGCCGCGCACCACCTCGATCCACAGCCGCGCCGCCTGCCGCACCGCCCGCCACCGCGACAGCCCTGCGACAGCCAGCCCCAGCCCCATCGCACAGGCCAGCACATAAGCAATCAGCGTCACCGCCACCGTGACCTCGATGCCCTTGACCAGCGTCGCCATCACCCGGGTATAGATGTCACTCGCCCAGACCTCATAGAACAGCCCCACGCCCGTGACCCCCAGGATCACCAGCCACCAGGGAAACTCGCCCTCGCCCTGCCCCTGATCGTCGCCCGGCGCGGCCAAGCTCAGTTCATCTTGTAGTCAAGAAACCATTTCTTGTTCAGCGCCTCAAAGGTGCCATCCGCCTTCAACGCCGCAATCGCCGCGTTCAGCGGCTTTTCCCAGGCCGAACCTTTGGGAAAGATAAAGCCGAAATCCTCGGTCCCCAAGGGGTCGCCCACCAGCTTCAACTTGCCCCCCGAGGCCGCGACGTAGCCTTCGCCCGCCGTCTTGTCGGTCAGCACGGTATCGACATCGCCCGCCTTCAACGCCTCGACACTGGCCCCGAACGTCTCGAACAACTTGACCCTCGGGTTCTGCTCATTGCCGCCCAGCACGTCATAGACGGCCGTATAGAACGGCGTCGTGCCCGCCTGCGCCCCGATCAGCAGCTTTTCATTGGGCTTGAAGCTTGCCGCGTCCTTGAACCGGCTTTCATCGCCACGCACCATCATGATGCTTTCACTGCGCATGTAGGGGTCGGAAAAGTCGACCTTCTGTTGCGCTCGTCGGTGATGGTGATGCCGGTCATCCCCATGTCGAACTGCCCCTCCGACACCGCCGGGATCATCGCATCCCATGAGATGTTGGCGTATTTCACCTTCACGTTCAGACGCTTGGCCATCTCGGCAATCGCGTCATATTCCCAGCCGATCTGCTTGCCGGCCTTGTCGAGGAACTGCAGCGGCGGATAGGCGTTTTCGGTCACGATGGTGATTTCCTTGCCGCCCAGATCGGGCAGCCCGTCGGCCGCAGCCATA
>JANXPK010000575.1 GCA_025357355.1 Rhodobacterales bacterium | reverse complement strand
CAAATCGCCTTGAAACGCGCCGGGTCGAACAGCGGTTCGGACCTGTGCCCCGGCACTCCCGGATAATCGTTCAACATAAAGGCGGTCCGGCTGTCCACCACCCCGTCCATGAACATCTTGACGAAGCCCGACGACACCCATTCACCCGCAAACTCGCGCGTCATGGCTGTGGCGCGCTCCAATTCCGCCAGGTCCATCTGCGGCTTGAAGTGAAAAGGCACTTTCACCCGCGCCGTCAAACGCCCCTCATCGCGCATCTCGGCCAGCAGCACACAGGTGTAACGGTTGCCATCCATGTTCACCATCGAGGTGATGCCCTGTGCCGCGCAATGGGCCAGACCGGCCGCCACGATCTCCTTGTCCTTGGCCCGCTGCACCGCGTCGGGCCACGGCACGGGCTCGCCCCCGGTCGCAATGCCAAGCTGCAGATGCCCAGCCCCGGTCAATGCAATCACTGGCCCGAACGCTTCGAACTCGCGCAATTCGCCGCTCGCCTGCCCGTCCGTCCCCATGACAACCTCATGCCCGGCCGGCATGACGGCGCCGTGCAGCAACCCCGCCGCCCGCAGCGCCGCCGTATTTGCCCAGACCGTATGGTGATCGGGCGCCATCATCGCCAGCGGCCGCGCCGTTACCGCATCCAGATCGGCCCGCGTCACCGCGTGGTCCAGAATCTCATAGGCCGCCCCCTGCGCCATCAGCAAAGGCAAGCCGGGATTGCGTGCGGCATAGTCCAGAACCGCCGCCCGCAGCGCCGAAAATCCGGTCACCCCGCCCAGTTGCAACTGCGACAACTCGTTGCCGCCCAGCACCAGGTGCAGATGGCTTTCGACAAACCCCGGCAACAGCGTCCGCCCGCCCGCCTCGATCACCCGCGTCCCCGGCCCGCGCAGCGCCAGAACCTGCGCCGATGACCCCACCGCCACAATCCGCCCGCCCGCCAAGGCCACCGCCTCGGCCCGTGGCTGCGCCTCATCCATGGTCAGCACGCGCGCTCCGGTGATGATCAGGTCCACACTCATCCCATTCATCTTGGCACAACTACTCCGGGGGTTTGGGGGCTGGCCCCCAACCGCTCCGCCATCACGCACAGCATCTCGAACATCAGGCTGACCCCCAGCCAGGCCGTCCCGCCGCTGGCATCGAACGGCGGCGAGACCTCGACCAGATCGGCCCCCACCACATTCAGCCCGCGCAAGCCGCGCGCCACCTGCAAGGCCTGCCACGAGGACGGCCCGCCGACCTCGGGCGTGCCCGTCCCCGGTGCAAAGGTCGGGTCGACAAAGTCGATGTCATAGGTGACATAGGTCTCGCCAAGCCCGACAATCTCGCGCGCCTCCTGCATCACATCCCCGGCCCCCCGCGCGTGGAACTCGGCAATCGGAATGATGCGAATCCCGACCGAGGCCGCGAACTCCCAATCTTCCCGCCCATAGGCCGTGCCGCGTATCCCGATGATCACATAGCGCTTGGGGTCCAGCAGCCCCTCTTCCACCGCCCGGCGGAACGGCGTGCCGTGGTTGTAGCGCGAGGTGCCGAAATAAACGTCGTTCAGATCGCTATGGCTGTCGAACTGTATCATCCCCAGCGCCCGCCCCCTGCCCAATGCCCGCAAGATCGGCAAGGTGCACAGATGATCGCCTCCCCCTGTCAACGGCAGGATCCCTGCCGCCCGCACGCGGGCATAAAACGCCTCCATCCGCGCCAGGCTGTCCATCAGATCGCCCGGATTGGGCGCTACATCGCCCAGATCGGCACAACGGGCAAGGTCGAATGGCGCCACCCAGGTTGCTCCATTGACCGCCCGGATCATCGTTGACAGGTCGCGCAACTGCCGTGGCCCATGGCGCGGGCCGGGCCGGTTGGTGGTGCCGCCATCCCACGGCGCCCCGATCAGGCCGATCTGCACCTCGCCAATGCGCGGGTGATCAAAGCCCACATGCGGTAACCGCATGAAGGTCGGGATGCCGGCGAATCGCGGCAGATCGAACCCGGACACCGGTTGAAAGAACCTGTCTGCCGCCGCGCCGCTCATGAAAATGCCTCCCCCATCCATTGGCCTCCACGCATCCAACCACCGCGCCCCGCCCCGCGCAGGCCCGAACGCGACACCGGACGGCGCGATTTCGCACCTCGACCGGTGTCAGACCACCGCAGCCCTTGACCCGCCCTGCGCTTTTGGTCCTTATCCTGACCAAGTCTCCTCGGGCCCCGTCCTGCAGGCCCTGCCACTCAGGAACCAACGATGTTCAGCAAGTCCCCCGACCAGACCGCCCCGTCCAGCGCCGCAACCACTGCCCCGGTCGTGCAAAACCGCGGCGGCTCAGGCAACACCAAATCCGTGCTGGCACAGGACCTGCGGATCACCGGCGAGATCACCTCGACCGGTACCATTGAAGTTCTGGGCGAGATCGAGGGCAACCTGACCGCCCGTGGCCTGGTCGTCGGCGCCGAGGGCCGGATGACCGGCACCGTTTCGGCCGAGAATGTCGAGGTCAAGGGCCGCCTTGATGGCCGCGTCGCCACTCAGAACCTTGCCCTGCGCTCGTCAGCCGAGGTTGCCGCCGACGTGACCTACACCACGCTCGTCATCGAAAGCGGGGCGCAGATCGAAGGCAAGTTCATGTTGAACAAGGTCTGATCCCTCTGCCATCCGGATTTCTCTGGCCGCACTCCCCGGGTGCGGCTATTCATTTGGGCACCCTATGTGGAGCGTCCCATGCCTGACGACATCCTGCTCAGTCAGATCGACGGGCCCATCGCCACCCTGACGCTGAACAACCCTGCCGCGCTCAACGCCTTGTCCACGGCGATGCTGACCCGGCTTGAGGCAGCCCTGGACGCCATCGCCGCCACCCCCGTCCGCGTCGTGATCCTGCGCGCCAGCGGCAAGACCTTCTGTGCTGGCCATGACCTCCGGGAAATCCAGTCCTTTCGTGCCGCCCCCAACCATGGCAAGGCGGCCTTCACCGCGCTTTTCGCTCTCTGTGCCCGCGTCATGCAAAAGATCGCTGGCCTGCCGCAGCCCGTCATCGCCCAGGTTCAGGGCGTAGCCACCGCCGCCGGCTGCCAGCTCGCCGCGTCATGCGACATGGTGGTCGCCGCCGAAACCGCCCGCTTTGGCGTCAACGGCGTCAATATCGGCCTCTTTTGCCACACTCCGCTGGTCGCCCTGTCGCGCAAGATCGCGCCCGCCACCGCCTTCGAACTTGCTGCAACCGGCGAGTTCATCTCCGCCGCCCGCGCCCAGACCCTCGGCCTCGTCACCCGCCTCGCCCCGCCCGACCAGCTTGACGCCGAGGCCCGCTGCCTCGCCGATCTGCTCGCCCAGAAACTCCCCCTCGCCCTCGCGATGGGCAAACGCGCCGCTGGCCAACCACTTGCGGACGCCTATGCCAAGGCCAGCGCCGCCATGATCGACAACCTGCTAGCTCCGGAAACCGCTGAAGGTATTCGGGCCTTCCTTGAAAAGCGCCCGCCGAATTGGCCCTAATCCCCTAAAATTAGACTAAAATTTCGCTTCATCCTGGCGCAAATACTCCACCGGAGGTCTGGAGGGTGTGAAACCCTCCAGTCTCACCCCAAAACCGGGCGCCGCAGCGACAGAAACACCCCGACCCCCAGCCCCGCCACCGCCATCACCAGACACGAGCTGTAAACCAGCCCCGGCCCGCCCCAGCCCAGCAAGGCCGCCCCAATCGAAGGCGCCCCGGCCGATGCCAATATCGGCGCCACCGCCGCCGCCCCCGACACTGCACCAAATCCGCGCCGCCCCAGAACATCGGCCACCAGCACCGGCCGCAAGATCGACAACAGGCCGACCCCCGCGCCCTGCACCACCGCCATCACGAACACCAGTCCCGGCGCCAGTCCCGCCACCAGCAGGATCACCCCCGCCACCACCACCAGCAGCAGCGACACCACCGTCGCCCGCGCATTGCTGATCCGCGCCTCGTACAGCATCAACACCACGCGACCCAGCACCTGCGCCGGGCCAAAGCAGCTTGCCGCCAGCGTCGCCGTCGCCAGCGATGCACCCCGGTCCTGAAACAGCTCCAGCACATAGGTCAGAAGGATGCCGTGGTTCAGCCAGATCAACCCGAACATCGCCGCAATCGCCCAGAACTCCACCCGCCGCAGCGCCGCGCGCAGCGCCCCCGGCTCGGCCGCAGGACGCACCGTCCCGGCGCGCTCCAACCGCCGCAGCGCACGGACGCCCAGATAATTCACCGGCACCGCCCCCAGCAGGATGACTACGGCAAAGGCCGCAAGCGCCCCCTGCCCGCCAAACCATTGGCCAAAGAAATGCCCCAGCGGAAAGGTGATCGTCCCGGAAAACCCGGCGACCAGCGTTACCCGGGTGATCGCCGCCCGCGCCCGGTCGCCCAGGCGCCGGGTCAGGAACGAAAAGCAGCTTTCATACAGCATTCCGGCCTGACAGATGCCGATCACAAGCCAGACCAGCAGCCATTGCCACGGGCCCTGCACCACCGACAACACGGCAACTCCGGCAGCAGCCCCGATGGGCAACCACGTCAGCATCTCGCCACCCCAGCCGCGATCGACCAGCCGTCCGGTAAGCGGCGTCAACACCGCCATCACCAGAAACGCCAGCGTCGGCCCCGCGGCCAACGCGCCCTTCGACCACCCCGTCGCCCGCTCCAAGGCCGGCAATAGTGCCGGAAAGTCGTAGTATACCCCGGCATAGGTCAGCGTCTGGCCCAAGGCCAACAGCCAGACTGCCCCGGCCTCGCCCAGCTTCACAGCGAATACAGCGCCCGGAACTTGGCCTCCAGATAGTCCAGCAGCGGCCCTTCGCTCGGCTCGAACCCGCAGGCCGCCGCAATCGTCTCGCGCGGACCCCGCAACCCGCCATGGCGCTGCAAGTTCTCGCGCAGCCAGCCTACCGCAGCACCCGTTTCGCCCCGCGCCAGCTGCGCCTCCAATTCCGGCACCGCCGCCGTCAGCGCCGTGTAAAGGCACCCTGCATAGACATTGCCCAGCGCATAGGTCGGGAAATAACCGTACAGGCCCACCGACCAATGCACGTCCTGCAACATGCCGTTGCGCGGCCGGTCCACCGCCACCCCGAAATCCGCCCTGAACCGGTCATTCCACGCCGCCTCGACATCCTTGACCGCGAGATCGCCGCGCACGAACGCCCGCTCCAGATCGAACCGCATCATGATGTGCAAGTTGTAGTTCACCTCATCGGCCTCGGTCCGGATGAACCCCGGCTGCACCCGGTTGATCGCCTTGTAGAACGCCTCCGCCGAGCCAATGCCGAAATCGCCGAACACCTCCCGCATCCGGCCATAAAGCCACGATGTCAGCCCCCTGCCCCGCCCGATCTGGTTCTCGTAGATCCGGCTCTGGCTTTCATGCACCCCCATCGACACGCCCGACCCCAACGGTGTCAGCAGATAATCCTGCGCGATGTTCAACTCATAAGACGAATGCCCGACCTCGTGGATGGTCGAATAGATGCAGTTGAAGGGATCGCTCTCGACCACCCGCGTGGTGATCCGGCTGTCATTGCCGCCACCCGAACTGAACGGATGCACCGCCAGATCAATCCGCCCCCGGCTCCAGTCATAGCCGTAAGCTGTCGCCACCTCGCGCGACAACGCCAGTTGCTGCGCCTCCGGGAACACCCCCACCACAGCCGCAGGCGGCGCTTTGGCCACCACCGCCGCGCGCAACGCCACCAGCCGAGGCCGCATCCGCCCGAACATCGCGGCCAATGAGGCCGCCGAGGCGCCCGGCTCATAATCGTCGATCAGCGCGTCATACAGATCGCCGCCCTGCGCCAGACACGCGGCCTCCTGCCGTTTCAGCGCGATCACCTGCCCCAGCGTCGGCAGGAAATCCGCCACCTTCTCGCTCGCCCGCGCCGCCGCCCACACCCCTTGCGCGACCGAGGTCGCCCGCGCAATCTCCTGCGCCAGATCGGACGGCACCTTGGTCATCCGGTCATAGCTGCGCCGCACCAACCGCACTGTCGCCCGTTCGAAATCGTCCTTCGGGTCCGCAGCCTCCAGCCACTCTCCCACCCGCGGGTCGGTCCGGCGCGCGTGCAGCACCCCCTCCATCGCGGCCATCTCTTCGCTGCGCTGCTCGGCCGCCCCGTGCGGCATCACCGTTTCCTGATCCCAGCCCAGACGCCCCGCCACCCCTGCCAAAGCCTCGGTCTGCCGCTGGAACGCCAGCAAATCCCGGATCGCCGTGTTGTTGCTCATGCCGTTCCCTCCCGGATTGACCCCTGCACCGGAAAGGCCGCCATATGTCGCGCCCGGATCACTAGCACCCACAACACCACCGCGCCGATCTGATGGCTGATCGCCACCGGCAATGCCGCCGCCGACAGCGCCGTGAAAATCCCCAGCCCGACCTGTACCACCAGCATCGCCATCATCAGGTTGAACGCCATCCGTGTCGCCCGGTAGGCCGACTTGCGCCCGCTCCACCACGTCGCGACCCCCAACAGGAAAACAGTATACCCCGACATCCGGTGAATGAACTGCACCAGCCCC
>JANXPK010000547.1 GCA_025357355.1 Rhodobacterales bacterium | reverse complement strand
GCCCGCGGTGTGCCGCCCGAGGCTTTGAAACTCGCCGAAAGCCGCTTGCAGGCCATCAACGCCGCCTGGCACGAAATCGCCGCCAAACGGGCCGCCTGATGCGTCTGGCCAGCTACAATTGCGCATGGATGAACGCATTGTTCGATGACGGCGGGCGTCTTATGGCCGATAACCAGCCCTCGGCCCGCTACAAGGTAAGCCGCGCTGACCAATTGGCCGCTCTGGGTATCGTGTTCAACGCGCTCGACGCCGATGGCGTCATGATCATCGAGGCGCCCGACACCAATTCCAAACGCTCCACCGTCACCGCGCTTGAAAACTTCGCCCGCCAGTTCGGCCTGCGCACCAGCCGCGCCGTGATCGGCTATGCCAATGATACCGAACAGGAAATTGCCTTCCTCTATGACCCAGACCGCCTTGACGTCAGCCATGACCCGCGCGGCGTTCCCGCTCCGTCACAAGGCGCCCCCGGTGCCCCGCGCTTTGACACCGCCTTGCGCCACGACATCAACGACGACGGGGTCGAGGAACGGGTGATCTTCTCCAAACCGCCCCTCGAACTCGCCGTCACCGGCGCCGACCGCCACCTGCATCTCATCGGCGTGCACGCCAAATCCAAGGCGCCGCATGGTCGCGTCACCCCCGCCGACTTTGCCCGCATCTCGATCGACAACCGCCGCAAGCAACTGGCCGAATGTCATTGGCTGCGGGTGCGGGCGCTGGAGCATCTGACCGCTGGCGACAGCCTGATCGTGATGGGCGATTTCAACGACGGTCCCGGCATCGACCGCTATGAAAGGGTCTTTCACCAGTCCGGGGTAGAGGTCGTCCTCGGCCTGACCGACCCGCCCGACCGCCGGCTTTTCGACCCGAACGCGACGATGGCGCTGAAGCCCGGCACTACGCTGCACCCCGCCACCGCCCGGTTCTGGCTTGCCCCGCGCAATTGCTATTTCGAGGCGCTCCTGGATTTCATCATGGTCAGCCCCGACCTCGCGGCGCAAAATCCCAACTGGCGCATCTGGCACCCGTTCAACGACCCCAAGATCGCGTCCGTGCCCGAACTGCGCGACGCCATCTTGACAGCTTCCGATCACTTCCCGGTAACGCTGGACCTATAGTCTTTACAAGGACTTGGCCTGCAAACCTGCCAGGATCACGTCCACAACCGCCTGGGCCTCGTCGGGGCCACGCCCTTCCGCCGCCGCCAGGCTGGCGAGGCACAGATCGGCCAGCAGGTCCGGCGCGAGATCCACCCGGATCAGCCCGGCCCGCCCCGCGTCGGTCAAAAGCGCCGTGATCCTGTCGCGCAAGTGTCCATGCGCCACCTGCACATGGCCCTGCCGATGCAAATGTTGCGCAATCTCCGATCCGCCATGCCCGTGCTGGGTTTGCGTCAGATGCACCAGCACCGCCCGCAACGCCTGCAAGGGCGAGGCCGCCCCACTCAGCGCCGCGTCCAGATGGGCCAGATGGCTGGCAATCTGGCGCCCATGCCACGCCGCCAACGCCGCTTCGACATCGGGATAGTATTTATACAGCGTCGCCCGCCCAATCCCAGCGGCCGCCGCCACGCCCGACATCGACACCCCGGTCAACCCATGCGCAGCCACCATCCGGGCGACGGCGTCCAGAATGGCGTCACGCACCGCAGCGCGGTGGCCGTCAATCGTTGCGTTCCACAGCTTTGGCATTGGCAGACTCGTAAAGGCTTCCCGGTTGACAGTCGACCCATTTCAGATTTATCAATACACAGTGTATCGCAAAAGACAGGTTTTCCCATGCCCGACCTGAAAGCCCCA
>JANXPK010000500.1 GCA_025357355.1 Rhodobacterales bacterium | reverse complement strand
GTCGGGTCCGCCTGGCTTGTGCCTTTAAGCGCACCCTAGCGTAGCCCCACGCACCGTCAAGCGCTGGTTGCCGTGGCGGGCTGATTTCAAACCGCTTTAACCGTTACCGCAAACATTTTACGCAGGATCGACCTTTTCAGTGACGCAGACGCCATGCTACGGCCAAAGCGCCTTCAAATCTTTACCCAAGGCCCGGCGACAGAACAGATGCCGGTCCGACCTTGACGCAGCCCCCCTCGCGGCTTTGTTGACCGCCTGGTAACACACTTATGAACTTAAGCCCTTGATTTTGCGTTGCATCAGCGCCATCAAGCCCTTAAATGAGCGCAGTGAACCCCAGTTTTCGACAATATTTCGCCAAATCCTCGGAACATACCGAAGAACATGGCAAAAAGCCAAAAGGCCGACGGAGCATTCAAATGTCCACTTCCCCCCTCCAGCAAGGGGCTGCGCAACCGCCCCCGCCACAGCAGCAGGGCCAAACCACACCCGCACCGCAACAGACCGGTGGCACCGCCCCCCGTCCACAAATCCGCGATTGGGCCTCGATCTGACCCCCTTGGCAGGCGCACCCCTTGGTTGCTAGGCTGGCTCACCCAGCCAAGGCCGTCCATGTCCACTCCGATCTCCACAATCCGCAACCTCGGCCCCGCGACCGAAGCGCATTTCGCCCGCGCCGGCATCACCAGTGCCGAACAGCTTCAGGCCTTGGGCGCGCACGAGGCCTATCGTGCCTGGCTGGAGGCCGGTCTGCCACCCCATTTCATCGGCTATTACGTGTTGCACATGGCCCTGCAGGGCCGCCCATGGAACGACTGCAAGGGCGATGAGAAAAAGCTGTTGCGCAAGCAGTTTGACGTACTCGTGGATTTGACCCACGCGACATCGACCCGCGAACTTGAAACCGCGATGAACCTGTTCGGCGTCATCCCCAAACGGACCGGCAAGTAGGGTGCGCATTCATTGCGCACCGTTCCTGCGGCAATTCCTAAAATGTGCTTAACGAAATTTCCTAAGCCATTGAAATAATGCATCATTCAAAAGTGTCCACATGCGGACACTCCTGAAAATGCCCCGACGATCGATGCCGTCAGGGCCAAACCGTCTCAGCCGACCAGTTCAAGCCCTGAGAAAAAGAACGCAATTTCCCGCGCCGCCGACGCCGGGCTGTCCGAGCCGTGGACCGAATTCTCACCCTTGGACAGCGCAAAGTCCTTGCGGATCGTCCCCGGCGCTGCGGCAGCAGGATCGGTCGCCCCCATCACTTCGCGGTTCTTGGCAATGGCGCTCTCGCCCTCCAGAACCTGCACCACCACCGGCTCGCTCGCCATGAAGGCGCACAGTTCGTCGTAAAAGCCGCGCCCGCGATGCTCGGCATAGAACTCTCCCGCCTGCTCCGGGGTCAGATGGATGCGCCTGCTGGCGACGACGCGCAGGCCGGCATCCTCGAACTTGGCGACGATCTTGCCGGTCAGGTTCCGCTTGGTGGCGTCAGGTTTGATGATCGACAGGGTGCGTTCGGTGGCCATTCCGTTCTCCGTGACAGGACGCAAGGCCGCAGCCCCAGCGCCGAAATTGATGCGCGGCCCTGCTAGCACGGGCCTTCCCGCTTGAAAAGCAGATAGCAGCCGTGCTCTGTGGCAGCCAGAGGAGCCCTCAATGCCCCAGCCCCCGTTCACCCTGGTCGGCCTCGACCATGTTGTCTTTCTGATCGATGACATGGCTCAGGCGATGATCTGGTATGCGCAGGTCCTCGGCTGCGTGCCCGGCTACACTTATCCTGCCCTCGGGATGGAGCAGGT
>JANXPK010000467.1 GCA_025357355.1 Rhodobacterales bacterium | reverse complement strand
TTTGACGTCGGTATATACCAACCAGAACCGCCCGTCCGCATGGCTAAGGCACGGCGCCCAAATCCCGCAACTGTCTGGATTTCCACGCATATCCAGCAGGTCGGCCCGGTTCAACGGCCGCGCGACCAGCGTCCAGCTTGTCAGATCGGTCGAGTGATGAATCCGCACCCCGGGATACCATTCGAAGGTCGAGGTCGCAATGTAATACTCCCGCCCGACCCGACAGATCGACGGATCGGCGTTAAACCCCCGCAGGATCGGATTCTCAATCACGTGCGACCCCCATCATCTTTTAATAAATATCCCACGGGGGTCCGGGGGTGCGAAACCCCCGGTTCCGCCCTCAGCGCAGCAAAGCCTGCGCCTCGGCAATGCCCAACGCCGCCGGTCGCGTGCAGGTCGTGGTCATGCTGACAAACTGCCCCGTCTCACCCGACTTGATGCAGCCCGTCATCACCTCGACCCCGTGCAGTGTCCGCTCCAGCGAGCAGCGGGCGTCACGGCCCTCCATCGTGGCAATCGCCATGTCAGCCAGCCCCGCCGTGCGATAGTTGGCGCGGCCCTGATCCTGATTGACGACACCGAACGGATGCGCCCAAGGCTCGACCGCCGTGATCACCTTGTCTTTGCCGCCGATCTCCACCGTGCCGCCAAAGAAGTTGGGGTCGGGCACGTACATCGTGCCTTCGGTGCCATAAAGCTCGAAATGCCCGCGGCGGTGCGACCAGACATCCCAGGTCGTGACCAATGTAACCGTCGCCCCATTCACGAACTCCAGCAGCGCATGGATGTTCGTCGGCGTCTTGACTGGCACCGTCTCACCCTTACGTGGCCCCGACCCGATCGTGCGGTTCTTTTCGGGCATCGACGTCAGGGCGCCTACCCGTTTGACCGGGCCCAAAAGGTTGATCAAGTTCGCCACATAATAGGGGCCAAGGTCCAGCATCGGCCCGCCACCCGGCAGGAAGAAGAAGTCCGGATTGGGATGCCAGCCTTCCATCCCATGGTTCAGCACGGCGGCCGCTCCGGCGATGATGTTGCCCACCCGGCCTTCGTCCAGCAAAGCCCGCGCCTGCTGATGCGCACCGCCGAGGAAGGTGTCGGGCGCACAACCGACCGACAGGCCCTTCGATTTCGCCAGATCGCGCAGCGTCACCCCTTGTTCCAGCGTCAGAACCAGCGGCTTTTCCGAATAGGCGTGCTTGCCCGCCTCCAGAATCCGCTTCGAAACCGGGTAATGGGCGTCCGGAATGGTCAGGTTGATGACCATGTCGACGTCCTTGTTGGCCAAGAGGTCATCGACCGATTGCGCCTTTACGTTGTACTCTGCCCCTCTAGCCTTCGCCGTCTCCATGTTGATGTCCGCCACCGCGCGAACCTCCAACCCTTTGAACAAGGGCGCCAATTTCAGATACGAGGTCGAGATGTTGCCGCATCCGATGATGCCGATACCGAGGTTTGCCATGATCAGAGCCCTTTCGCCGATGCCAGCGAGCGGCTGGCAAAGCGGCGGTCGTCGGCCGGATTGTCATGCTCCATGACGAAATATTTGACCCCGGCCTTCTTCAAAGCCGCCATGATCGCTTTCCAGTCGACCGTGCCATGCCCGACATCGGCCCAACCGTCCTCTGCCAGGTTCTCGCCCTTGGGGGCGATGTCCTTGACATGGGCCGCGCTGATGCGACCCTTGAACGCCTCGATCCATGCCAGAGGGTCGCCACCACCGCGGATGACCCAAGCCACGTCCATCTCCAATTCCAGGTCGTCGCCACCCTTCAAGATCTGGAACATCGGCACCGTGTTATCCGCACAGCCAGAAAATTCGAAGTCATGGTTGTGCCAGCCAAATCCCAGACCCGCCGCACGCAACGGCGCCCCGGCCTTTTGCAGCCGTTTGCCGAATTTGCGCCAGCCCTTGCCATCCTTAGGCCGGTCTGCAGGCATCACATGCGGGCAATAGACCTTCTTCATGCCGACGGCCTTGGCCATCTTGATCACGAAATCGGGCTTCTCCTCGATCATCGGCAGGCCGACATGGCCAGTGGACATGGTCAGCCCATTGGCCTTCAGCCCTTCGGTCAGTGCGGCCAAGGCTGCTTCGTCGGAATAAAGCCCACCAAAGCCCTCGGTGTCCTTGTAGCCAACTTCCGCCAGCATTTTCAGCGTCTTGGCCAACGGCGGGTAGTTGCGGGACGAGTAGAGTTGATAGCTGTACATGATCAGGTCCTTTCAATGCGGCCCATA
>JANXPK010000389.1 GCA_025357355.1 Rhodobacterales bacterium | reverse complement strand
GCATGGTGAAGATATCCTATGACCCGACCGAAGGCGTCATCAAGATGGAGGTCGTGGCGACGACGCCGCAAAAAGCGGTCGAGTTCTCGCAGGATCTGCTGAAATACGCCGAGATCCGGGTTGACCAGCTGACCTCTCGCTTGCGCAACGATGAAGAGACCAGCGCCGCCGCCAGCTTTGCCGATGCCCAGGCCAAGCTGCAGGTGGCGCAGGCCCATCTGGTTGAGCTGCAAACGAAATACAAGACCTTCGATACCGTGTCCGACGCTGGCCTGATCACCACTCAGATCGGCACACTGGACGCGCAGTTGAATCAGGAAAAGCTTTCACTGGCCCAGATGCAGGCCAATGCCGCGCCCAATCAGGCCCGGATGGACCCGGTCAAGACCCGCATCGCGACGCTTGAGGATCAGATCACGCAACTGCGCCAGAAACTCACCGAAAACGGTGTCAATAGCCCGTCGCTGGCGTCGGTGCAAAGCGAACTGGTGATGGCGCAGGCCGACGTGACAACCCGGCAGATGATGCTGGCACAAGCCACCTCGGCGATGGAAACCTCGCGGATCGAGGCGAACCGCCAGTCACGCTATCTGTCGGTCGTCGTGCAGCCGGTCGCCCCCGACGATCCGGCCTATCCGCGCGCCTTTGAGAACACGATTGTGGTGATGTTGATCTTTGGTGGCATCTACCTGATGATCTCGATGACCGTCGCGATCCTGCGCGAACAGTTGTCAAGCTAAGGACCTGCCAGCGATGAAAGACGTCAAGATCGGCGGCCTGACCGCGTCGAACGACCGCCCTTTGCTGGTCATTGCGGGCCCGTGCCAACTGGAAAGCCTCGACCACGCCCAGATGATCGCCGGCCACATGGCCGAGGTCTGCCGGGCTGCGGGCGCGCAATACGTCTTCAAGGCCAGCTACGACAAGGCCAACCGCACCTCTTTGAAGGGCCGTCGCGGTCTGGGCATGGACGAGGGGCTGCGGGTTCTGGCTGCCGTGCGCGCGATGGGCATGCCGGTTCTGACCGACATCCACGACATCGAACAGGCCCGGATTGCCGCGCAGGTGGTGGATGTCATCCAGATCCCGGCCTTTCTGTGCCGCCAGACCGACCTGCTGATTGCCGCAGGCGAGACCGGCGCCGTCGTCAACATCAAGAAGGGACAGTTTCTCGCCCCCGAAGGCATGGCCAATGTCGCCGAAAAGGTCGCTACGACCGGCAATCAGCGGATCCTTCTGACCGAACGTGGCGTCAGCTTTGGCTACAACGCCCTGGTCGCAGACATGCGCAGCCTGCCGATCATGGCGCGCACCGGCTACCCGGTGATCATGGACGCCACCCATTCGGTCCAGCAGCCCGGCGGCCTCGGCGACAAGACCGGCGGCCAGCGCGAATTCGCCCCGGTCATGGCGCGCTGCGCCGTGTCGCTCGGCATCGCCGGCGTCTTCATCGAGACGCACGAGGACCCCGATAATGCCCCGTCGGATGGCCCCAACATGGTGCCGCTGGCCGAGATGGCGACGCTGGTCGCCAGCCTGATGCAGTTCGACCGCCTCGCCAAGGCGGGTCCGATCCGGGTGTGATCAACCCCGTCCGAATGCCCCCGGCAATCCGGCCCTTTCCCTCTCTTCCCCGACAGGCCAAAGCCTGTCGGGGACGCGCCCGACCCAATCCCCCTTGCCTTGCGCTGCCGTGCCGCGGCAATCGGACCGATGAGGGCTACACTGTAGCCTTCATCAACCGGTCCTCTGGTGCGGGTGGCGAGAGCGGCTTTGCAGTTCAAGCGGCCCTCACGATTTTCCACCAAGCTACATCGCGCTCTAACCCCGGCCGATCCTTGTCAGGCCATCGCCCCCGATTCGCCGGTCTATGGTTAACGCAAGCTGTCGGCCGAAAACCTCGCCGCAAGTGTAGAGGCATTGTAGGCGGATTGTAGGTGGATTGTAGGTCGTTCATCTTCCGTTAATCAGGCCAATTAACGCGGCGTTCTCAAGGGCTTGGGGTCACCGGTCCCGGACAGAACCCGCGCCCTGAGGAACGGTCAATCCCTCCACTCTTTCCCGGATGATCCCGGAATAGGATCACGACGGGGCACCTCAAATCGCCTGCCCCGCCACCCAACCCGATGACCACGCCCATTGGAAATTGTAGCCGCCAAGCCACCCCGTCACATCCACCACCTCGCCGATGAAGTAGAGCCCCGGAACGCCCTTGGCCTCCATCGTCCTGCCGTCCAGCGCATCCGTGTCCACCCCGCCCACCGTCACCTCCGCTGTCCGGTAACCCTCGGATCCCACTGGCAAAAGCTCCCACTCCTGCACCCGCCGCGCCACCGCGTCCAGCGCCCGCCCCGACATCTCGGCCAGCGGCCCCGCCTCACCGCCGATGACCCGTGCCAGCCGTTCCGGCAGCAAGCCCGTCAAGGCAGTCCGCAAAGCCTGCCGCCCGTTCGCAGCCTTGGCCTCCCGCAGTACCACCGCCACATCCCGGCCCGGCGCCAGGTTCAGCCGGATCGCCTGTCCCTCGCGCCAATAACTGGACGCCTGCAACACCGCAGGCCCCGACAGGCCGCGATGGGTGAACAGCACCGCCTCGTCAAACCCGACCCGCCCCACCGACACCCGCCCCGCCACCCCAACCCCCGCCAAAGGCGCCATCCAGCCCAGCTCCTGTGCCGCAAACGTCAAAGGCACCAACCCCGGTCGCGTTTCCACCACCGGCAGCCCAAAGCTTTCCGCGATCCTGTAGCCAAAGCCGCTCGCCCCCATCCTAGGGATTGACTTGCCGCCCGTCGCCACGACGACCTTGTCGGCCCTGACCAACCCGCGCGCCGTCTCGACCTCAAACCCAGCACGCACCGCCATCACTGCACAGTCGAGCCATACCTCCACCCCTGCCGCCGCCATATCCGCCCGCAGCAGGGTCACCACCTGCGTGGCCGACCCGTCGCAGAAAAGTTGACCCAAGGTCTTTTCATGCCAGGCGATCCCCGCCCGATCCAGCCGTGCGACAAAGTCCCACTGCGTGTAGCGTTTCAACGCCGACAGCGCAAAGCGCGGGTTCTGGGACAGGAACCTCTCGGCACTGACGCCCGTGTTGGTGAAATTGCAGCGCCCGCCGCCCGAGATCCGGATCTTTTCACCCACCGCCTTGCCATGTTCGATCAGCAGAACCCGCCGCCCACGCCGCCCGGCCTCGATCGCCGCGAACATGCCGGCGGCCCCGGCACCCAGGATGATGCAGTCAAAATGCTCCATGCGCCCGGATATCCCGGTGTCGCCTCATCCGCAACGGCAGCAACGGTTTTTCGGGAAATCCCTCTTGCAGCCCCCCCAGCCAGCCGCTAAACAGCGCGCCAGTTGGGGCGTCGCCAAGCGGTAAGGCAGCGGTTTTTGGTACCGCCATTCGGAGGTTCGATCCCTCCCGCCCCAGCCAACTTCCTTCGCGGTATGACAAATCGAAAGCCGTTGCAACGCGCGCGATGGTGGCTTGATCGTTTTGTATCGAGGCGAGGCGATGAGGGAAGGTCTGCGGGTCGCTGGATCGCCCCAACGGTTGCCCCACCAGCGTGGTGAGTTGCGGGACTCGGGGGACTTACGAGCAGTCACTTGAGTACTATGCAAAAAAAGCTCAACCTTATGCACGGCCATGAGGTCGCGAACGGGTTGGTAAATGAAATTCCTTCTATCTTTCTTGACCTTCTGGCTAGCTGCTGTCCTTATTCTGGGTGCTTTCATCGCGATATTCCCAGACATGGCAGATTTCGTTTTCGGCACAT
>JANXPK010000382.1 GCA_025357355.1 Rhodobacterales bacterium | reverse complement strand
GAGGTGCCGCAGATCCGGGTCGATCAGGCTCTTGTCGGCTTGCAGGAAAAAGCCGTGATAAGCGTCGCCATCGCGGGCGTACCAGCTGTCCCAGATCCATTTGCCGTCGATTGCGATGACCATGTTGCGAACCTTTGTTGATGCCCGGACCGGGGGCCAGCCCCCGGACCCCCGGGATATTTACGAAAAGATGAAAGGTGGGGCGTTCAGCCCTTGACCCCCGTCGAGGCGATGGAGGCGATGAACGCCTTTTGCAGATAGAGATAGAAGGCCAGAACCGGGACAGTGATCAGGCTGAGGTAAGCCATGATCTCGCCCCAGGCGCGGTTGAGCTGGAAGAAATATTGCAGACCCACCATGACGGGCCGGTACTGCTCTTCCTGCGTGACCATGATCGGCCACAGATACTGGTTGTACATGGCCAGGAATTTCAGGATGGCCGCAGTGGCCAGAACCGGGCCAGAAAGCGGCATCACGATGCGGCGGTAGATCGCAAACCATGACGCGCCCTCGACCCGGGCGGCCTCGATCAACTCTCCGGGCAGGTCTTTGAAATATTGCACGAATAGATAGATCGTCAGGCCGTCGGCGATAAAGGGCACGATCTGGACCCGGTAGGAATTGATCCAGCCATAGGTGATCCCCGACGCGCCGATCCACGGCAGCTTGGACGCCTCCAGCAACAAGGGAATGGCAATGGTTTCGAAAGGCACGATCAGGGTGGCAAGGATCACGGTCAGGGCAAGGTCGCGGCCCTTCCACTGCACGAAGGTGAAGGCAAAAGCGGCGGCCGAGCACAGGGCCAGCGACAGGACCACGGTGACAGACGTCACCAGCACCGAATTGAACACAAAAAGACCGACCGGCGCGCGTTTGAAGGCGTCGAAATAGTTGTTGAGCGAGATGTCCCCGATCGGCAGCAACGCCCGGATGGTATGGGCATCGGCCAGCAACTGCTCGGCTGGTTTGAACGAAGACATGATCATGAAGATCAGCGGAAAGCTGAAGATGGCGGCGATCAGGGTCAGGACGGTATAGCGGACAACCAGCCGCAGGCCGCGATTGTCGGGTGTGGTCTGGGCCATGTCAGTTCCTTTCCCGCGTCAGGTAGCGTTGGATCAGCGACACCGACAGCACCAGCACGAACAGGATGACCGAGATGGCCGAACCGCCCGAGATGTCTTGTTTGCCATAGCCGCGCTGCACTGCCTGAAAGACGATGGTCTGTGTGCTGTCCAGCGGTCCGCCCTGGGTCATGACGTTGATCTGCGAGAATAGCCCGAACGCCTGCATGGTGATGACGACCAGCACCAGAATGGCGGTGTTCTTCAGCCCCGGCCAGGTGATGTAGCGGAAGGTCTGCCACTTCGACGACCCCTCGATGGCAGCGGCCTCGTAAAGCGTGGGCGAAATGGTTTGCAGGCCGCTGAGCCAGATCACCATGTGAAACCCGACCGCCTGCCAGATCGACATGAAGATGATCGACGCCAGGGCAGTGGCCGGGTTGCCCAACCAGTCGACCCGCGGCAGAGCGCCAAAGCTGAGCGCGCCCAACAAGTTGTTCAGGATGCCCTGCTTTTCGTCGTAGATGAAACTCCACAACAGCGAGACGACGACGATCGAAACCACGACGGGCATGAAATAGATGGCGCGGTAGACGTTGATGCCGCGCAGCCTTTGATTGATCAGCAGCGCCAGTCCAAGGGCAAGACCGCCCTGCACCGGGGCCACAACGATGACGAAGAGGACGGTGTTGACGATGGCCTTCATGAACACGACATCGCTCGCCAGCACATAAGTCCGCCCCGCGCCCGACGACCACGAGAACCATTCGCGCATGCCATCGAACTGCGGATAGTCCGGGTTCTTGCGGGTGATGCTGCGCAGTTCCGGCAGTTTGGGCTGGCCCTGGTCGTCCAGCACCGTGGCGCCTGCCGCATCCTTCAGCGGGTCTAGATGCAGGACACCCAGACCCAGAAGCTGGCGGTAATTGGCCAGACCGGTGAACTCTGCCGGATTTGGCGAGACCAGGCGCTGGTTGGTGAAGGAAAAGCCGACCGCCAGAAAGAACGGCAGGATGACAAAGCCTGCGATCAGCGCAATCGCCGGGCCCGCCATCAGCCAGCCTGTCCGGTTTGAAAGGGTGAATTTCGACGCCATCGCGGGCCTCATCAGGGTCGGGGAAAGGCAGGCGGCCGTTGCGCCGCCGCCAGGGATTTGAACCCCGGGGGCCAAGCACCCCCGGGATGTCCTTGATCAGTGCGGCGCGTAGCCGTTGTTCTTCTTGATGTCGGCGTTGATCTCGTCAACGGCGGCATCCAGCGTGGCCCCCACTTCGGCGCCATTGGCGATGTCGCCTGCGGCCTTTTCGAAGACCTTGGATTCGACCACATAGCCGGGGGTAACCGGGCGAACCATGCCTTCCTTGTTGGAATAGGCAAAGAACACGCTCAGCGGTCCGCCGTCCTTGTAGTTGTCAACCATCGCGGCCGCCGAGGTGGTCGCCGGGATCAGGCCGATGCCGTTGGAGAACTGGGCCAGGTACTTGTCCTGAATGGCGAAACCGATGAACTTGGACGCGCCGTCGGGGTGGGCCGATTTGGCCGACACGCCAAACTGCCACGACGCCGCACCGATTTTCGAGCCTTTGCCAAAGTCAGGCGCCGGCAGGAACACCACGTCGTTGTAAGCCTTGAGCGCGCCCAGAGCGGCCCAGTTGCCGTTCCAGGAGAAAGCGTATTCGCCGGTGTTGAAGCCGTTGTCACGGTCGGCCCCGTCTTGCTTGGCCTGGGCATAGCCGTCCTTGAACAGGTGCTGCCACCACTTGCCCCACGCCATCGCGCCGTCGCCGTTCAAGGCTTTCTCGGCTGTGGCATAGCTGGTGCGGTCGATGATGTCGCCACCGAACGACTGCAGGAAGGGCGAGAAGGCATAGGGATACCATTCGCCGGTCCAGGCGGTGCCAAGGTCAAGCGCAAACTTGTATTTGCCGGAAGCCTTGGCAGCCTTCAGCGCCGCTTCGAACTCATCACCGCTCCACGGCTTGTCCAGCGTCGGCGTGCGCAGCTTCAGGTCGGCCAGGATCGACTTGCGCGTGACCAGCGAAATCGCCGCGTCCCACAGGCCGATCGAATAGAGCTTGCCATTGTACATGCCCTTGGTGCCGGGCAGAAAACCGGTGATCTTGCTCTCGTCGATGGTCAGCGGCTGCATGTAACCGGCCCAGGCCCAATTCGGCATGTTCGGCCCATCGACGTCCAGAATGTCGGGCAAGTTGCCGGCCAGGGCGCCTGCGGTGACCGAGTCGTTGTAGGCGGCCTGCGGGAAGCTCTGCAGTTCGACTTTCCAGTCTTTCTGGCTGGCATTGAAGTCGTCGATGATCTGATGGATGATCTTGCTTTCGACTTCGTTGCCCGCGCCATGATACCACATGGTCAGGGTTTCGGTGGCCGAGGCCATGCCGCCCCAGCCGATCAGGGCGATGGTCGCGGCGGACCATTTGAGATGTTTCATTCTGTCACTCCTTCTTGACGGATTTCAGTTGCGATACGTTTGCCGGGCGCAGTTCGGTGACTGACTCCCGCCAGTAAACAGGCCCGGCAACCAGAGTTGGGCCTTTGCCTTCCCGGATTTCGCCGGAAATCATTGCCATCAGACGCTGTGCGGCACGCACGCCCATGGCGGTGTAGGGAAGGTCCACCGTCGTCAGCGGCGGATACAGCGCCTCAGCGATGACACGGTAATTGTCATACCCGGCTACCGAAACTTCGGTCGGCACCTTGCGGCCCATCGACCGCAACAGGCCATAGACCCGCAGCGCCATCTTGTCATTGCCGCAGCAGAATACGCTGGGCGGCCGGGGCAGGCGCAACATGCGGTCGATCGCCTCCCACAACAGCTGCGTCTCGCCTTCGCGCCCTTCAAGGTCGCAGTTTTCGACCAGAGCCGGGTCATATTCGATGCCCGCCTCGGCCAGCGCCGCACGGTAGCCGTCGCGGCGCAGGCGGCCCGCTACCATTTCGGTGCGCAGTGTCAGATAACCGATGCGGCGATGACCTGCGGCGATCAGCCGCGCGACCAGATCGTGCTGGCCGCGCCGGTCGTCGGGCACAATGGCCGGCGTGCCGCGATCGTCAAAGCAATTGACCAGCACCATCGGCGTGCCATCGGGGATCGCGGGCAGCGTTACCTTCTGGTGATATTCCGCCACATAGAGCAATCCCTCGACCCGGTGGCGCAGGAAAGTGTCAATCAGCGGGGACGCCTTTTCCACCACGCCGCCAGTGTCGGCGATCATCAGCGTCATGCCCGAACCGGCCAGCGCTTTCTGGAAGCCCTGCACGATGAACAGTTCCGGCAGCCCGTCCGGCTGTGTCGGCTCCGGCAGCCGCGAGATGGCCCCGGTGATCAGCCCGATCAGGCCCGACCGGTTGGACCTCATCATCCGCGCCGCGTTGGAGGGAACGTAGCCCAGTTGCGCAATCGCCTTCTCGACCGCCTCGCGGGTTTGCTTACCCACCGGCGCATCGCTGTTCAGCACGCGGCTGACCGTCTTGGCCGACACTCCCGCAATGCGCGCAACGTCGTAAATGGTCGACATGGTCTCCCCCCGCGTCATGACAAAGTTTATGACACCGATGTCATGACACCGATGTCATGACACCGATGTCATAAGAGATTTGCACCCGTCGAGTCAACGGTTCTTTCAGGGCGTAGGTCAGAATAATTCTGGATCGAACTGACCCAAATCTTCCTCTTCTTGCCCGGTGACAAGCGTAGCGCCGGGCAATGCCCGACCGCCCCCCAGGGCGGGCATTCCCGACCGTCGTCACAGAGCTTGCCGGTTGGGGACCTGCACCATAAAGCTTTGACCGTTACCGATTGATGCCCACCCGGCGGTCCGGCATCGCCCTCCGACAGCGTTGGCTGAGAGGAAGCAAGCATCAAAGGTCATTCATGCGGCGATGTCGCGCGATGCCATCGGGAGTCATCCCGCGCTGTGGCGCCACGGCGTATGCTCGGGCCCGCGCCCTTGAATTGACCGGTCCATGCCAGTGCCAGACCACCGATTCGCCTGTTCATGGTTAACGAAGTCCCTCAGTCAAAATCGTCGCATCTTGTGTAGAGGCAATGTAGGCACAATGTAGGGGATTTGTAGGTTGTTCATCCTTCGTTAATCCAGCCAATTAACAGTGCGGACTCAAGGGCTTGGCAGAATGATCGCGCCGCGCCAGACGAACGACCGCGCGCTTCGCTTCCCGACTGGAGTTGCATTTCATCCTGGCAGAAATGACTGCAGCCGCCAGGCGTGCAAAGGCCCCTCGCAGCCACCATGACCCGTTAAGATCAGATTACCGGAAAACCTCAACCGCCTGTATTTGCTATACTTTCCAAAGCGTCCAGATGTGGACGCCCCGTCAGCCGCCCTGCCCGCCCGCAAGCCCGCGCAGCGCGGCGATCAACGATCTGAGGTGGACGTCCAGCCAGACCCGTGCCACGTCCACCGCCGCGACATAGGCCGCCGCCGCCCCGGCAAGCGCCGGAACCTTGGCCGCGATGACCGGCGCCAGAAGGTAAAGCACCACGATCACGACAGCCAGCACAACCAGTGTGGTGAACCCCCGCTTGAACCCACCACTCCTAGGTGCTGCATCCGCCATCGACCCGGCAACACCACCGTCCTCATCTGCCGTCCGGTCGCTGGTGGAACGCAGGGTCGAATTGATCTCCTCGATGGCGGGCAGCATCTGGCCACGGGTCATGATGGCTGGCGGTGGGGTCGGCACAGGCTCCGGCTCATCGCCGCTGCGCAACCGCGCGATCCGCCGCACCGCCGCCGCCAACCCGCCCTGATCCTGCTGGGCAAGCGGCATTTCGGTCTGCGTCTCGATCACAGGTTGCGCCGCCGTCTCTGTCCGCCGCGCCTTGGCCTCGCGCTCGGCCTCTTCACGCAGAACCGCCAGCACTGTCTCATCCAGCGTACGCGGCTGAGGTGGCACGGGTGGTGGGGCCGCCTCTGTCAGCGATTCCTCGACCACCTCGGGTTGTGGTGGGGCTGGCGGAACTTCTGCGACAGGCGTTGTCTTGATGCGCGGTGCTGGGGCCCGCTCGGGCATGGATACGGCTTCAGGTGCGGCCACGGCCCCGGCCGGTGCTTCGTAAAGATCGGCCTCGGCCACTTGTTCGGCTTCTACCTCAGGATGCGCCTGAAACCAGGCATGTCCGCAATTCGAGCATTGAACATCGCGCCCGCCCCGTGGGATCGCCGCGTCGTCCACCTCGTATTCCGCATCGCA
>JANXPK010000203.1 GCA_025357355.1 Rhodobacterales bacterium | reverse complement strand
TCGGTGAACACCACCGAAAATTCCTGCAATCCGCCTTCGTCAACCTCTTCATGCGGCAATTTCATCGTGACCTCCCTGATCTCCCCTGACCCTAGCCCATTCATCTTGGCTCAAATACTCAAATCCGACACCGCCGTCCGGCCAAACCGACCATGAGGACATTGCATCGCCCGCCAAAACCGTTAGAACGCCGCCGATACCCCGGCGGGCCACAGCGAACAAGGGAGGATGCCATGCGCGTCTATTACGATCGTGACTGCGACATAAACCTGATCAAGGACAAAAAGGTCGCCATCCTCGGCTACGGCTCGCAAGGCCATGCCCATGCGCTGAACCTGCGCGACAGCGGTGCCAAGAACCTCGTCATCGCCCTGCGCCCCGGCTCTCCCTCCGCCAAGAAGGCCGAAGCCGAAGGCCTTAAGGTGATGGACATCGAAAAAGCCGCAGCCTGGGCCGATCTGATCATGTTCACCATGCCGGACGAGCTGCAGGCCGCGACCTACAAGAAATACGTCCACGACAATATCCGTGATGGCGCCGCGATGGCCTTTGCCCACGGGCTGAACATCCATTTCGGCCTGATCGAGCCGAAACCCGGCGTCGACGTCATCATGATGGCCCCCAAAGGCCCCGGCCACACCGTGCGCGGCGAATACCTCAAGGGCGGCGGCGTGCCCTGCCTCGTCGCTGTCCATCAGGACGCCTCTGGCAAGGCGATGGAACTCGGCCTTAGCTACTGTTCGGGCATCGGTGGCGGCCGCTCCGGCATCATCGAAACCAATTTCCGCCAGGAATGCGAAACCGACCTCTTCGGCGAACAAGCTGTCCTTTGCGGCGGCTTGGTCGAACTGATCCGCATGGGCTTTGAAACCCTGGTCGAGGCGGGCTACGAGCCCGAAATGGCCTATTTCGAATGCCTGCACGAGGTGAAGCTGATCGTCGACCTGATCTATGAAGGCGGCATCGCCAACATGAACTACTCGATCAGCAACACCGCCGAATATGGCGAATACGTCTCCGGTCCGCGGATCCTGCCCTATGCCGAAACCAAGGCCCGCATGAAAGCCGTGCTGGAAGACATCCAGTCCGGCAAGTTCGTGTCGGACTTCATGCAGGAAAACACCGTCGGCCAGCCCTTCTTCAAGGCCACCCGCCGCCGCAACGACGAGCATCAGATCGAAAAGGTCGGCGAAAAGCTGCGCGCCATGATGCCGTGGATTTCCAAGGGCAAAATGGTCGACCGCGCGCGGAACTGATCCCGCCTGCACACCGCTATGCCAGACCGGCCGGGGTGAAAACCCCGGCCTTTTGCTATGCCGCCCTAGGGAATCCTCCCCATGCGCAGCCCGACCCTTAAGGCCATCCTGCCCTCATCACCCGCGCCACGGTGGCGCCCCAGATGGAGGATGACATGAAAGACCTGCCAGACGCCGAAACGACACGCCTTGCCCTCAGCCTGTTTGACGCCTTTGCCGCGGGCGACCTTGACCGCTGGCAAGCCCGCCTCGCCCCCGGCTTCACCTTTGCTTATCCCGGCATGCCGGATGGCAAAGGCGCCGCCGCCGCCCGTGCCTACAACCAGCCGTTCGGCGAGGCCTGCACCGATTGGCAGACCGAGGTTCATGACTCGGCAATCAATGGCGAGACAGTGTTTCTCGACATCACCGTCTACGCGACCCTTGCCAAGCCGCTTGTCACCCCGCAAGGCACCCTGCCCGGCACCGGCAAGCGCGCTGCGGTCAAATGCGTGATAATGTCCCGCATCCGCGACGGCCGCATCCTGCACGAAGCCACCTATTGGAATGTGCCTGACCTGATCGCGCAGGTCCTGCCCGACTGACCGGCCCTGATCGGCGAAATTCGGCTGAAACAACCGCGCCTTGCAGTCACCTGCAGGGCGCAAGACCTTTCGCTGAAGTTACTTGTCCCGTCAACATACTGTCATATAACGATATTTTTTAGCGTCCAGATCTGGACACTCGTTTTCTTCGCTCTCTCCCCCCCGTTCAGGCCCCTGTCAGCTTCACCCCCTAAACCTCGCTCAGGCCAAGACGAGAACCCCTCGCAAGACCTGATCCCTGACGATGCGTCGTCACACAACAACAACCGGAGTAACCTGATGTTTCGCAGCCTGACCGCCCTCGCCCTCGCTCTGTCGCTGACAGCCCCGGCCTATGCCGCAACCACCCTGCCCGCGACCTGCTCGAAGTCGGACGCGTCCAAGTTCAAACCCCAGTCCGATCTGGTCGCACTTCTGAAGACCAAGGGTCTGACCGTCGTCAAGATCAAGACCGAAAAGGGCTGCTACGAGGCCTACACCAAAGACGCCAAAGGCAAGCTCGCGACCCTCGGCTTCAACGCCGAAACTCTGGAGCCGATTGCAAATGCCGAAGCCGGTGAAGGCTGATCCCACCTCACCGACCCAGCCAGACGCGCACTTCCCCCCAACGATGGTGCGCGTCTGGGACCCTTTGGTGCGGCTCTTCCACTGGAGCCTGGTGGCCAGTTTCGTCTTCGCCTGGTTCACCGCCAACCGGGTCGAGGCGCTGCATGTCTGGGCTGGCTACGCCGCCGCGGGCCTGATCTTTCTGCGTCTGGTCTGGGGCCTGATCGGCACCCGCTATGCGCGGTTCACCAGTTTTGTCACCGGCCCGTTCCGGGTGCTGGCTTATCTCGGCGCCATCGTTCAGGGCACCGAAGCCCGCCATCTGGGCCACAATCCCGCTGGCGGCGCGATGGTGCTGACACTGATGGCCGGGGTTCTGGGCCTGGGCGTCACCGGCTGGATGATGTACACCGACACCTGGTACGGCGAAGATTGGGTAGTCACCCTGCATTCCGTGATCGCCCATCTTTTGGTGGTGATGATCATCCTGCATCTGGCGGGCGTGCTGGTGGCTAGCTTCAAACACCACGAGAATCTGGTTTCCGCCATGGTCTCCGGTAAAAAGCGCGCGGCAGGCGACGGCGACGTCGCCTGACCGTGACCGGCCGAACAGCCCATCACGATTTCGTTCATCCTTGCTCTGCCGCCGGTGTTCCGCGATCTGGCCACAAATTTGGCACGGTCACCGCCCAGATCGGGCTGATGAATCAACGCCAGATGACACCCCTTGAACGATCCGAACTGGAGCAGGCGATCCGCTCGGGCATGACCGCCCGACGCCTTGCCCAAATGTCTGCAATCTCCACGCTTGCCGCCTGCTTTTGTGGCAGCACGGTCGACCTCGCGGTCAAGCTGGCCTTCAAGGCGACGGGTGCCCTCGCCACTTCTCAGACCACCAAAACCGCCATCTGGGCCGGCATTGCCGCAACGATTGTCCTTGCTCTGTCCGCTCTCGCCGATCTCGTGTCACGTTTCCGCCAAGAGCAACGGGCGCGGCGGCAAATGAAGGCGGACATCGACGCCGGTATGATCGAAGAAGAGACTGTTCAGTTGAGCCACGTCATCCGGCTGCTTGAGGCCGAACATTTCACCGAACTTCTGGTCCTGCAAACCGAAGATGGCCGCCTGCGCGCGCTGCTGGATGACACCACCCCCAACATCAACGGTCGCAGCGCCAAGTCCTCCAAATTGCAGCTTGCCCGAACCATGCGCGTGTTGCGTTTCCCCTTGTCCGGCCGCGAAACCACCTATTTCGATGGGGAAGTCCTGCGCCGCCCCAAGCCAAGGATCACCGATCCAACAGGATGGCCTGCTGATGATCGATGGTATGTCGGCGACAATGTGGGCCGGGTCCTGGCTAGAATTGGCGTTCCCAGCGAGGCCTGAATGACAGGCCAAAATGCCGTGTCGCTATGGCAGCGTTAAAATCAGGTTAACGTAAAATATCAACGTGTTGATATTGAACGAAAATCAAAAGTGTCCACAGGTGGACGCCCCTATACCGCCGCCTGCACCGCCCCGACAATCTCTTCAACCACGGCGCGCAGCAACGCCTCGTCCTCGCATTCCGCCATCACTCGCACCAGGGGCTCGGTCCCCGATTTGCGGATCAACAGCCGCCCCCGCCCGTTCAGCGCCACCTCTGCCCCTGCTATGGCCGCCTTGACCGCAGCCGCCTCCAATGGCCGCGCCCCCTCGCCATAGCGCACATTTTTCAAAAGCTGCGGCACTGTCGCAAATTGCTCTACCAGTTGGCTCGCCGGCTGACCGGTCCGCGCCATTTCGGCCAGAAATTGCAAGCCCGCAATCAATCCATCCCCCGTGGTGGCATAGTCGGTCATCACGATATGCCCCGACTGCTCGCCACCAAGGTTCCATCCCCCCCGCCGCATCGCCTCGACCACATAGCGGTCGCCGACCGCAGTACGTTCCAGCCGCAGGCCGCGCCCGGTCAGGAACCGCTCCAGCCCCAGATTGCTCATCACCGTGGCGACCAGCGTACCGCCGTTCAGCCGCCCCTCATCCGCCCAGCGCCCCGCCAGCAGCGCCATGATCTGATCGCCGTCTGCCACCCGTCCGGTCTCGTCGATGATCATCACCCGGTCGGCATCGCCATCCAGCGAAATCCCGACATGGGCGCCATGTGACACCACCGCCTCGGCGGCGGTTTGGGTATGGGTCGACCCGACCCGGTCATTGATATTGGTGCCGTTCGGGCTGACACCGACCGGAATGACGTCAGCCCCCAGTTCCCACAGCACCTCCGGCGCCGCCTTGTAGGACGCCCCGTTGGCGCAGTCGATCACCACCTTCAACCCGTCCAGCCGCAGGCCAGCGGGGAAAGTGGTCTTCACAAACTCCTGATAACGCCCGCGCCCGTCGTCGATCCGCCGCGCCCGCCCAATCCGTTCGGGGTCCACCGGTGCGATCTCGCCCGCCACAATCGCCTCGATTTCGGCCTCGGCCTCGTCCGACAGCTTGAAGCCGTCGGGGCCAAAGAACTTGATGCCGTTGTCCTGATGCGGGTTGTGTGAGGCGCTGATCATCACCCCCAGATCGGCCCGCATCGACCGGGTCAGAAACCCCACCGCCGGCGTCGGCACCGGGCCGAGCAGCAGCACGTTCATCCCCGTCGAGCACAGCCCCGCCGTCAGCGCGTTTTCCAGCATGTAGCCCGACAGCCGCGTGTCCTTGCCGATCACAACCCGGTGCCCCGCAGACCCGTCCCGGCGAAAGAACCGCCCAGCCGCCGCCCCGAGCCGTAACGCCATCTCGGCGGTCATCGGATAGGAATTGGCCTGCCCCCGCACGCCATCGGTTCCAAACAGCTTACGGCTCATGTCGCCTCTCCCCTGGTGACTGCCAGCCACAACGACAACGCCTGCCGCGTCTCGGCCACATCGTGCACCCTTATGATCTGCGCGCCTTGCGCAACCCCGGCCAAGGCCACTGCCAGCGACCCCGGCATCCGCCGGGCCGCCTCGGCTTCGGCCCCGATCGTGCCGATGAAACGCTTGCGCGAAGCACCCAGCAATACCGGCACTCCCAGATCATGAAACACCGACAGCCGCGAGATCAGCGCCAAGTTGTGCGCCAGCGTCTTGCCAAAGCCGATCCCCGGGTCCACCGCGATCCTCTCCCGCTCAATCCCCGCCGCCAAGGCCACGGCAATACGCTCTTTAAGCGCATCAAAGACGTCCAGCAGCACATCCTCATAGGCCGGATCGTCCTGCATCGTATCGGGCGTGGCGACCGAATGCATGAGCACA
>JANXPK010000349.1 GCA_025357355.1 Rhodobacterales bacterium | reverse complement strand
TCATTTGCAAAGCTCCGGCACGAGGGTCAGGGTCTTGTCGGCCTCGATCACCAGTTTGCCTTCGTCCTCCAGCCGCTGGGCCGCCGCCGCCGCCACTTCCGGCGTCAGGCCCGAGGCCTTGATGATCTGTTGGGTATTATCGGGCGCCACATGACACCCGGCCGTCTTGACAGCCGCAACAAACGCCGCGACCTCTTCTGACTTCGGCCCGCCCTCGGCCAGGCCCGGCTTCCCGGCCATCGCCGCCGCAAAAGCAAGAAGAAGCGATGCGGCCCTCACCGATCCACCTCGCCAAACACGATGTCCATCGACCCTATGATCGCCGACACATCGGCCAACTGGTGCCCGGTGCACATGAAATCAAGCGCTTGCAAGTGCAGGAACCCCGGTGCCTTGATCTTGGCCCGGTAGGGTTTGTTCGACCCATCCGCCACCAGATACACCCCGAACTCACCTTTGGGCGCCTCGACAGCGGCGTAAACCTCGCCCGCGGGCACGCGGAAGCCTTCGGTGTACAGCTTGAAGTGATGGATCAGCGCCTCCATCGACGTCTTCATGTCGCCCCGAGACGGCGGCGCGATCTTGCCGCGCGCCAGAACATCACCCTTTTCCAGCCGCAGCTTGGCGACGCATTGCTTGATGATCTTGACCGATTCCACCATCTCGGCCATGCGGCACAGATAGCGGTCAAAACAGTCGCCGTTCTTGCCAACCGGGATCATGAAGTCAAATTCGTCATAGCATTCATAGGGTTGTGCCCGCCGCAAGTCCCACGCCAGCCCCGAGCCCCGCGCCATCACGCCCGAGAACCCCCAGTCCTGCACGTCCTGCTGATTGATGATGCCGATATTGGCATTGCGCTGCTTGAAGATACGGTTCTCGGTCAAAAGCCCGTGCAGATCGTCCAATACGCGCGGGAACTGGTCGGCCCAGGCGTCGATATCCTCGATCAATTGCGGCGTCAGGTCCTGATGCACGCCACCGGGGCGGAAATAAGCGGCATGCAGGCGCGCACCCGAGGCGCGCTCATAAAACACCATCAGCTTTTCTCGCTCTTCGAACCCCCACAGCGGCGGGGTCAGCGCGCCCACGTCCATGGCTTGGGTCGTGGTGTTCAGAATGTGGTTCAGAATGCGCCCGATCTCACAGAACAGCACCCGGATCAACGAGGCCCGGCGCGGGATCACCGTGCCGGTCAGCCGTTCTATCGCCAGGCACCAGGCGTGTTCCTGATTCATCGGCGCCACATAGTCCAGGCGGTCGAAATACGGCAGGTTCTGCAGATAGGTGCGGCTTTCCATCAGTTTTTCGGTACCGCGGTGCAAAAGGCCGATATGGGGGTCGCAGCGTTCGACAATCTCACCGTCAAGCTCCAGCACCAGACGCAAAACTCCATGTGCAGCAGGGTGTTGCGGGCCGAAGTTGATGTTGAAGTTGCGGATGCGCTGCTCGCCAGTCAGCATGTCCTGCGAGCCGTCGTCATAGCTGTTGTTGCGGATATCGCCGTCCATCATGCCGCCTTACCCCTTTGCAATGCGTTCTTGGTGGTGAGAAGCTGCTGGGGCGCAGGCGATGCGGGTATGGTTGTCATGCTGGCTGCCGTTGATGGCTTGGGTGGCTGAGCCGCCCGTATCGCCGCCCTTGCTCGACC
>JANXPK010000319.1 GCA_025357355.1 Rhodobacterales bacterium | reverse complement strand
CACGCAGATAGGCGCGAAACCCCTGATCGCGCAGTTCGTGGCCGTGCCAGCACAACCCGCCAACAAAAATTGCCAGCGTGCCGCTGCCCGGCGCGGCCATATCCAGCATCCAGGCCGCTGAGCGCCCAACCTTGAGATTGTCGAGCCCCAGATACCCCGCCCGCAGCCCCGGCGCGAAGTCCGACAAGAGCGCGACGACCGCAACCCCCTTGGCCGCGAGGTCCGCCACCGCCGCCGTCACCTCGGGGTGGTTGACCGCCGTCGCCGCCAGCACGTCGCAGCGCCCGGCCATCGAACGCAGCAACCCGGCCATTTCCGAGGGCGACTGCGACGACGAAAATTCCAACACAGTTCGGCTGCAACCGAGCGCTCTGCGATCACGGCACGGCGCAATTCCTCGGCAAAGGCCTTGTGGAACTCCTGGCCCTGCTTGTGCAGAACCACCCCGAACCGCCGGGCCGCGCCGGGCTTGGGGCCACCATCCAGCCGTAGCGCGGCAGGATGGCCGATCGCCTTGGCCACCGCGATGATATGGCTCATGGTCTCTGGCCGCGGCCGCTCACGCCCGTTCAGCGCCCGGTCCACCGTGGCCACCGGCACGTCCGCCGCCCTGGCCAGCTCCGTCATTCCCGCGCGCCGCATCCGGCCCTCCAGCCCTTTGACGAGTTTTGACGAAGAATGGCAAGGCGTCATTGCCCGGAATGGAATAAATCTTCTATTCTCGGAACCATGCTGAAGCTGGGGAGGACGGCAATGGCTTGTCGCGACGAATGCACGCACCGCACCCCCTTCAAGACCCGGTGGATGAACAACGTGGTCTACGAGATCGCCGGCAAGCTGACCACTGTCGCCCGCATCAACGTGCTGATCTATGCCGCCACGCTCGCCCTCGCGTTCTGGATGCATTCGATCGTGCCGCTGATGGTGATCGGCCTGCCGCGCATGTTCGGGGCCTGGCACCATATCATGACCGGTCTGTTGCAGCATGGCGGTCTGGCCGACAACGTCATCGACCACCGGCTGAACTCGCGCACCGTCTGCATGAACCCGGTCTCGCGCTTCATCTGCTGGAACATGAATTACCACGTCGAACACCACAGGTTCCCGATGGTGCCCTATCATGCGCTGCCCGCCCTGCATGAGACGATCAAGGCCGACCTGCCCGCGCCCAACCCGTCGATCGGTGCGGCCTTTGCCGAGATGTGGCCTGCGGTCTTGCGCCAGTTGAAGTTTGAGGATTACTTCCTCAGGCGCGATTTGCCTCCTACGGCCAAACCGTACCGCGAAGACTTTCATGCCTATGTGCCCGGCGTGACCACGGCCGCCCAGTGAAGGACCCCAGATGACCCAATGGATTGACGCCTGCGCCACCGATGACATCGACGAGGAGGACCTGATCCGCTTTGACCATGCAGGCGCCACCTATGCCATTTACCACTCGCCCGACGGCAAATTCTTCGCGACCGCCGGGCGCTGCACCCATGAGGACGTGCATTTGGCCGACGGGCTGGTGATGGACTATGTCATCGAGTGCCCCAAGCACAACGGTCAGTTCGACTACCGCACCGGCGAGGCCAAGCGCGCGCCGGTCTGCATCAATTTGCGCACCTATCCCATCAAGGTCGAAGGCGGCCGCGTCTATATAGAGGTATGACCATGGCTTTGCGTCCCCCGACCGTCGCCGATCTGCTGGCCAATCGCGGCAAGCATCAATACGCCATGCTGCGCGTCGAGACCATCGACGAAGCCGCCGCCGCATCTGCTGCGGGTGTCGAGATCTTCTCGATCCCACCCGCAATGATCCACGATCCGCGCTTTCGCGCCCTCGCGCCGGGCGTCTTTGCCTTTCCGGGCGAGAATTTCTACGAGATCGGCGACACCGCTGCCTTCATGAAATGGGCGATGCCGCTTTTCAAGGCCGGGGCGGACGGGGTCTATTGCTCGGGCTCGCTGAAAACCGTGCGCGAACTCGCCGACAACGCCATCCCGGTCTGCGGCCATGTCGGGCTGATCCCGTCCAAGGCGACGTGGACCGGCGGTTTCAAGGCCGTGGGCAAGACGCTCGACAGTGCCAAGCGGGTCTGGGACCAATGCGTAGCTCTGGCAGAGGCGGGCGCCTTTGCGGTGGAGATCGAGGTGGTGCCGCATTCGATCACCCAAGCCATTGCCGAAAAGACCAACCTGTTCCTCTTGTCGATGGGCGGCGGGGCTGCGGGCCATGCCCAATACCTGTTCAGCGATGACGTCCTCGGCCAGAACTCTGGCCACATCCCGCGCCACGCCAAGATCTACGCCGATTTCAAGGCCGAATACGCCCGCCTGCAGGAAAAGCGCATCGCTGCGATGAAGGCCTTTGCCGATGACGTGCATTCCGGCCAGTACCCGGCCCCGCAATATCTGGTGGACAGCAACCCCGATGTCGTCGCGGCCTTCCGCAGCTGGCTGGACGATCAGACCCGCTGATCCCACTCCCTGTTGGCCCCATGGCCGACCACCTCGGCCTCGCCCTCACCGGCGGGGTCTTTCTATTGGCCTTTGCCAAATACTCCCGCCAGAGGCCCATGCTCACTTACTCCTGCGCCCGCAGTATCTGCGCCGGTCGCGCCCGCAGCGGCGCCCAGGCAAAGGCCAGCCCCGCCACCAGTGTCGCGACGATGCCGCCGAGGATGATCGACGCCGCCGAAACCGGCTCGAACTGGTAATGCGTCTCCATCACCCAGGTCATCACCACCCACGCCGACAACGCCCCGGCGAACAGCGCCACCAGCCCCGCCGCCGCCCCCATCAGCGCCGCACGCAGGGCAAAGCTGAACAAGATGCGCCCGCGTGACGCCCCCAGCACCTTCAAGAGCGCCGCCTCATAGACCCGCCCCCGTTCGCCCGCCGCCGCCGCCCCGATCAGCACGACAAAACCGGTCAGCAGCGTTGCCGCAGCCGCCCAGGCTGTGGCGGTGGCGATGGCCGACAATGCCTCTGACGCGCGCGCGATCGCTTCTTTCACGGCGATGGCGGTGATATTGGGATAGGCTTTGGACAGATCGCGCAGGATGCGCGCCTCGGCCTCCGGTGCGGCATAGACGGTCGAGATCGAACTGTGCGGCGCCCCAGCAACCGCCGCCGGGTCAATCGACATCACGAACCCCATCCCGGCGGTCGAGAAATCGACTTTGCGGAACGAGGTGATCGTCGCCTCGATATCGCGGCCAAGGACGTTCAACGTGAGCTTGGTGCCAAGGGGCAGCTTCATCTCGCGTGCCTCATCCTCGCCAAAGGAAATCTGCGCCGGGCCGGTATAATCCTTGGGCCACCATGCCCCGGCGGTAACCGTGGTGTTCGCGGGTGGAGTGTCGGAGAAGGTCAGGCCGCGGTCGCCGCGCACCACCCAGTGATCGCCGACCACCTCGCGCGCGGGGCGGCCGTTGATCTTGGAGATGATGCCACGCAGCATGGGTGCGGTTTCGACCTTGCTGACGGCGGGGTCGTTTTGCAACCGGGCGAGGTAGCCGGGCAATTCGTCGTCCTGAATGTCCATGAAGAAGAACGAGGGCGCCTTTTTCGGCAAATCATGCGCGATGGCGGCGCGCAGGTTGCTGTCGATCTGGCCCACGGTCGCGAGGACCGACAGACCCAGTCCCAACGCCAGGATCACCGGCACCGCCTCGGACCCCGGGCCACCGATTGCGGCCAGCGCCAGCCGCCAGCCGACACGGCCCCGCAGCCACCGCGCCCGCGCCATCCGTCGGGCCAGCCATTTGAGCCCAAGTGCGGCCAGCCCCAGCACCACCAGCGCTCCGATCACGCCACCGGTCGTGCCCAGCGCCAGCGTTGCCGTCCCCGAGAACCACACCGCCCCGCCGACCAGCATTGCGGCCAGCATCAGCATCGCCACCAGATGCCGCCAATTCGGCCAGATCCAGCCCGCCGCGCCCCGATACAGTGCCGCTGCCCGCTGGCGCTGCGCCTGAGCCAGCGGCCAAAGTGAGAACAACAGGGCCGTCACCACGCCGTAGAACGCAGCCTCCAGCAGGGGTTGCGGGTATAGGGCAAACTCCGCCGGAAAGGGCAGGCTCGCGCTGATCAAGGGTGCGGCCAACAGCGGCACCCCGGCCCCCAGCACAAGCCCCGCCGCTATTCCCATCGCCGCCAGAACGGCGATCTGGGTCAGGTAAATGCGAAAGATCAGCCTGCCTTCCGCCCCCAGCACCTTGAAGGTCGCAATCGTGGCGACCTTGCCGCCCAGATAGGCACGCACTGCCGAGGCCACGCCAACCCCGCCCACCGCCAACCCTGCCAGACCCACCAGAATCAGGAACGACCCGATCCGCTGCACAAACCGCTCCACTCCCGGCGCGGCGTGGCGGCTGTCGGACCACTGCATGCCCGCATCCCTGAACCGCTGTTCGGCATCGGCCTTCAACGCGGTCAGATCGGCACCCGCCGACAATGCCAGCCGGTAGTCGGTGTCATAGATCGTTCCCGGTGCGATCAGCCCCGATAGCGCCAGACCCGCCGTCCGCACGATCACCCGTGGCCCCAGCGAGAACCCCGCCGTGGCACTGTCGCTTTCGCGCAGCAGCACCGCGCCCAGTCGAAACTCCTGCAACCCCAGCTTGAAGCGGTCGCCGACCTTCAGGCCCAGCCGGTCTGCCAGCACCTGCTCCATCACCCCGCCCGGCACGCCATCCTGGGTCGCCAAAGCCTGCGGCAAGGTGCCCGCTGCCAGTTGCGGCGCGCCCAGCAGCGGATAAAGATCGTCCACCGCCTTGACCTGCACCAGGGCGTGGTCGTCGCCCACCACCGCCATCGAGCGGAAATCGACGATCTCGGAAACCCGCACCGCCGCCTTTTTCATCCACGCCTTTTCATCGGCCGTGGCAAAGCGGTAGGTGAAATTCAACTGCGCATCGCCCCCCAGCAGCACCGCGCCCTGGCTGCGCAAGCCTGCTTCGATTGCTGCGCGCACCATGCCGACCCCGGCAATCGCCGCCACGCCGAGCGCCAGGCACCAAAGAAACACCCAGAACCCGCGCAAACCGCCGCGCAATTCACGGCGCGCCAGGCGCCAGGCCAGTCCAAAACCGCTCATGCGCCCGCCCTTTTCACTTTCATCTTTTCATAAATATCCCGCCGGGGG
>JANXPK010000318.1 GCA_025357355.1 Rhodobacterales bacterium | reverse complement strand
AATGGCAGGACACTTGGGGAATGTCGGATCAAACCGCTTCGAACACAAAAGGCGGCCCGTCCTATGAACAAATGGTGGCTGCAGCGATCGCGTTCCGTGACTTGTTCTTGTCAGTGATTCGATGCCATCAAGACCCGTTATGAGCACGAGCAAGGCAACCCACTGATATCGAATCATTATAATTTGTTGAGTCAAGCGTTTTTTTCTGATTTAATTGCAAGAACTTAGAGGGACCTGTTCATGACGATCTGTGTCGCAGTCAAGGTGCAAGACTGCATCGTTTTTGCCGCTGACAGTACGACTTCGCTTCAAGCTGCGCTGCCCGACGGTACTCAGGTGACGGTCAACACATACGACCATGCGAACAAACTCTTCAACCTAAAGAAGGGACTCCCCATCGCTGCCATGACTGCTGGCATGGGAAATTTTGGTCCCTCGTCGATCTCGACTGTGACCAAGGATTTTAGGGCGCTATTGGGCGGGGATGGAAGTGAATATTTCATCGACCCCCACAACTACACGATAGAGCAAGTCACTAGGCAGGCGCGGAAATTTTTCTTTGAGGAAAGGTTTGCGAAGCTCAACCCGTCTCCAATCGGGAGCTTCCAGTACTGGATCGGCGGGTACTCTTCGGGCGAAGACCTCGGAGAAATCTGGCGATTCCAAATCGACAATGGTGTTTGCAGCGAGGCCCTGTGCGATGCAGGGAAAGACGTACCGTCAAGCCTAGGATGGGGAGGCGCACCAGAAGCGATCAATCGCTTGGTGCTTGGCTACAGCCAAGAACTTGGCAAGGCCCTTGTTGCTGGCGGAATCTCCCCGCAAACATTGCCGCAGGCCATAGCCGAGATCGGTCGATACACTCAGGTCGAACTAGCCAATCCGGCGATGCCCACCATGGATGCTATCGAACTCGCGCATTTTCTTGCGGAAACCACGAAACAGTTCGTGCGTTTCCTACCAGGCAGTAACACTGTTGGTGGTAGCATAGACATCGCTACGATCACCAAGCATGAAAATTTCAAATGGGTATCCCGTAAGCACTTCTACTCCCCCGCCCTCAATCCTTTGGAGACGAACCATGCCTAACGAGGAGAGGCCGTTGCCCAAGCTGACGATCGACCCACAACCGCGCCGGGATCTTGAGGTGCCCCCGATGGTACGGGCACCGCAACCTCAAGGGGTAGCGAAGGTATCGTCTCCTGAACGAAAGCAGCAAGCTGTTGAAAACCTTTTTGCTGGACTAGACTTCAGTTCACACCACTAGAAGTTGCGCTGCGACATTTTTCAACCTGCTGGGGCGTCGCTTAGCTCTATCAATGCGGCAGCCATTCCGTTTCAAAATATATAGTAAAATTATTTTATATCAATATCTTACCTAACATTGCACGCGTGCGACGCCGCCATTTCACACCCTTCCAAGCCATGCTACCTTCCCCCCATGCCCGCCCTTTGCCGCGATTGTCTGACCTGCTTCCCCACCGGCGCCCGCTGTCCCGCCTGCCGGTCGCCCCGGATTCTGGCCCACCCGGAACTCGAAACCCTTGCCATCGCCCACATGGATTGCGACGCCTTTTATGCCAGCGTCGAAAAGCGCGACAACCCAACCCTCCGCGACCAGCCCGTCATCGTCGGCGGCGGCACCCGGGGCGTGGTTTCCACCTGCTGCTACCTCGCCCGCATCCACGGCGTCCGCTCGGCGATGCCGATGTTTCAGGCCCTGAAGCTCTGCCCGCAAGCCGTCGTCGTCAAACCCCGTTTCGCCGCCTACACCGAAGCCAGCCGGGCGATACGGGCGATGATGGAGGAACTCACCCCCGCCATCGAACCCCTTTCCCTCGACGAAGCTTTCCTCGACCTCACCGGCACCCAACGCCTCCATGGCCACCCCCCCGCCGTGATGCTGGCCCGCCTGACCCGCGACATGGAGGTCCAGTTGGGCCTGACCGGCTCCATCGGCCTCAGCCACAACAAATACCTCGCGAAGATCGCCTCCGACCTCGACAAACCCCGCGGTTTCTCCATCATCGGCAAGGCCGAGACGGAAGAGTTCCTGAAGCCCCGCTCGGTCCGCGTCATCTGGGGCGTCGGCACCGCCACCCAGGCAGCGCTGGAACAGGCCGGCATCCGCACCATCGCCGACCTCTTGCGGTGGAGCCGTCAGGATCTGGGCGCGCGGTTCGGTCAGATGGGGGACAGGCTGTATTCTCTGGCCCGCGGTCAGGATACGCGGCGGGTCAACCGGGACGAAAAGCTGAAGTCGATCAGCAAGGAAACCACCTTCAACGAAGACACCGCCGATCCCGACCTGCTGGACGGTCACATCTGGCGGCTGAGTGAACAGGTGGCGGACCGGGCGAAGGCCAAGCAACTGTCGGGTCGCACCGTCACCCTGAAACTGAAGCGGACGGATTTCCAGACCCTGACCCGCCGCCACACCCTGGCGGACCCGACCCAGTTGACCGACCGCATCTACCGCGCCGCCCGCGATCTGTTCATTCACGCCCCGCCGGGTCCGTTCCGGCTGATCGGGGTCGGGATCAGCGACCTCGCTCCGGAATCCGAGGCTGATCTGTCTGGTGATCTGCTGGACCCCGACGCCGACAGGCGTGCCAGAGCGGAACGCGCTGCTGACGCCATTCGGGCCAGGTTCGGGGCGGAAGCAATCATCAAGGGCAGGGCCTTGCGGTAGGCAAAGACGGCATGGCCACAGGGATGGTCCGAACCTCGGACCATCCCTGTTATTCTTTAGTTTCCGATAGTTAGCTTTCAAAATTAACCGGATTTTAGCTTTCTGGCCCTTCAGTTTTCCCAAAGACCCCGGTCGTCCGCACCGTCCTGGATGTCGATAAAGGCGCAAACGGAGGCGATGTCCCTTACTCGGCAGCAAGGGGGATGGCGCGTCGGCCGATGGCGGCAATCTCGGCGATCACCCGGTTCAACTGGGTGCAGAAGGCTGAAAAGCCCGCCGAAGGCTCGACCCTGACCTCATCAAGGTAGAGCGCGCGGTCAATCTCTACTTGCACGACATGGCGCCGGGACAGCGGTCTGCCATAATGCTGGGCGATGTAGGCGCCAGCAAAGGGAGAGTTTCGGGCGACGCGCAGCCCGGCATTGGCAAAGGCCTGTTCAACCTGATCCATGACTTCACGCCCGGCAGCTGCGCCAAATCGGTCGCCCAGCACCACATCGGGTTTGGGTTGGCCGGGGCGGACATGAGCGTCGATCGCCTCGTGCGGCATCGAGTGGCAATCAATCAGAATAGCCTCGCCAAAGGTCTGTTGCGTCGCATCAATCAGCGATTGCAGCGCGTCGTGATAGGGCTGCCAATGCCCGGTGATGCGGTGCCGGACCTCGTCCAGGGCGATCTTGCCAGCATAGATGGCCCGCCCGCCCGACACCACGCGCGGGATCACCCCCAGACCAGAGGAGACACGGGGATTGTGGCTCGACTTGGCGATGCCGTCGATCACGGCAGGATCAAGTTCGTCCGCCGCACGATTGACGTCGATATAGGCGCGCGGGGACAGGGCCGCGATCAGGGGCGCACCATGATGCGGGGCCCGCGCGAACAGCCGGTCGACGTAGGCATCCTCGGAAGAGCGCAGTCGCGCCGGATCAAGTTGACTGGCCGCAAGAAAGGCAGCCGGATATTCCCGCCCGGAATGCGGAGAGGAAAAGATCACACTGGTTTCCTGGCGAACGGGCCGGAACAGGCGAAAAGCGTCCTCGGTCATCTGCACCTCTGTCTGACTATAGCTATAGCGGGTAAATTGCGCTCGGAAAGCCCTTGATCAGGGCGACGACTCTATTTATAGCACCGCAGACCGACGCGGTTCCGCCCGCGTCCTTTTGTTTTGGGCAGGCGGGATGGCTAGGCTGTGGGCGGTTAGCTCAGCGGTAGAGCACTACGTTGACATCGTAGTGGCCACTGGTTCGATCCCAGTACCGCCCACCATTCACCGTTCCCGCAAGGGGGCAGACCGTAACTGGTGCGAAGACGCACCGCGAACTGAAGGAGACAGCCATGAAGGTTGCAAACTCGCTCCGCTCGCTGAAGACGCGTCATCGCGATTGCCAGATCGTGCGCCGCAAAGGCCGCGTTTACGTGATCAACAAGACGCAGAAGCGCTACAAGGCCCGCCAAGGTTGAGATTGGCAGGGTTGAGGCGTTGTCAGCACGGATGATGGGCCGCCAGGGTTAACCCTCGGCGGCTTTTTCATTTTCAACCAAAGGTTTGCCATGCACCCCAATCCCGTGTTTCGTAAAACTGGGACCGCCCGCAATCTGGAATTTGCCCGGGCCCGCGGCTTTGGCACCCTGTGCGTGAATGGGCTGGATGGGCCAAAGCTGGCCCATGTGCCGTTCCTCATGTCAGACGACGGATCCACGGCGGGGCTGCATCTGGCGCGGTCGAACAGCATCATCGCAGGCGGGCTGCCGGCCAAGGCAGTTCTGGCCGTTCTGGGCAACGACGCCTACATCTCGCCCGACTGGTATGGCATCGCCGATCAGGTGCCGACCTGGAACTACATCGCGGTCCATCTGCGTGGCGACCTGGTCCCGCTGCCCCCCGAGGCGCTGGAACCGCATCTGAACGCGCTGTCGGATGCGTTCGAGGCGCGGTTGCTGCCCAAGCCGGTGTGGAAGACGGCGAAGCTGGGTGATGGGGTCATGGAGCGGATGATGCGAATGATCCTGCCGTTCCGGCTGGTGATCACCGGCGTCGATGGGACGTGGAAGCTGAACTAGAACAAGCCCGACGCGGCGCGGCAAGGGGTGATTGCGGCGCTTGAAGCGCTGGGCGCTGGGCTGGCCGATGCCATGCGGGAATTGCCGTCAGAGTAAGCCCGGCATGGACAGCTTTGCTGCTGCGTTCTAGCAAGGGGCAGCCATTGCGACAGGATGCCCCGATGAAGCTGTACCGCTCTCCCGCCAGTCCGTTCGTGCGCAAGGTCATGGTACTGATCCATGAGGCCGGGTTGACGGATCGGGTTGACCTTGTCGCCGCCTCAGGGACGCCGGTCGCCACGGGCACCATGCCGTTGGACCGCAATCCGCTGGGAAAGATCCCGGTGCTGCTGCGCGATGACGGCGGGGCGCTTTACGACAGCCGGGTGATCTGCCGCTATCTGGATGATCTGACGGGGGCCGGGCTTTATGGCGAACCGCCCCGTTTGTGGGATGTGCTGACGCTGGAGGCCATGGCCGACGGTATGCTGGATGCGGCGATCCTGATGGTTTACGAGACGAGGGTGCGGCCCGAGGACAAGCGCATGCCGGAATGGGTCGAGGGGCAATGGGCCAAGATCGCCCGGTCGTTGGATGCCATCGAACGGGAGCACGTCGCGGAATTGTCCGGACCGCTTGACATGGCGCAGATCGCCGTGGGTTGCGCGCTGGGGTACCTCGACTTTCGTCTGGGGGCGCGGAACTGGCGGTCGGGGCGACCAAAGGTTGCCGCGTGGGAGGCTGAATTCGCGGCGCGCCCGGCGATGGTGGCGACCAAACCGGTCGGATAACGCGCAAAGGCCGGGCAATATGGGGCAGCGCAGCGCGCCTTCAAGGCCACTCAGTGGGGAAAACCCGATTTAGCACGGCTCTGCGCCGCTTTGTCCGCTGGACGGCCCCGCAATCCTTGTCTAAAACCCGCCCGGCAAGGCTGCGACATTCCGTGGCCCGAAAAATATTAAGGGTCGCGCGAGAGCGGCCACCGGAAGGGAGAAGCATTCGTGTCCCATGCTGACGATCACTCAGGAGCCCCCGAAGGTACCAGGCGGGATTTCCTGTATTACGCGACCGCCGGGGCCGGCGTCGTGGCAACGGGCGCCGCTGTCTGGCCGCTCGTCAACCAGATGAATGCCTCCGACGACGTCAAGGCCCTGGCCTCGATCGAGGTGGATGTCAGCGGCGTGGCCGAGGGTACGCAACTGACCGTCAAGTGGCGCGGCAAGCCGGTGTTCATCCGGCACCGCACCGCCGACGAGATCAAGTCAGCGCGTGACGTGGCTATGGGCGATCTGGTGGACCGCAACTCCGAGAATAACAACCTGCCGGGCACCGACGCTTCTGACGCCAACCGCGCCCTGGACAAGGACGGCAAATGGTTGGTCATGATGGGCGTGTGCACCCATCTGGGCTGTGTGCCGCTGGGCGACCGCGCCGGTGATTTCGGTGGCTGGTTCTGTCCCTGCCACGGCTCGCAATACGACACCTCCGGCCGCATCCGCAAAGGGCCCGCGCCGCGCAATCTGGAAGTGCCGATCGCGGCCTTCACCAACGAAACCACGATCAAGCTCGGGTAAGGAACACAAAGATGGCCGGTATCCCGCACGACCACTATGAGCCGAAGTCAGGCTTTGAGAAATGGCTTCATAGCCGCTTGCCCGTTGTCAGCCTGCTTTACGATACGCTGATGATCCCGACGCCAAAGAACCTGAACTGGATGTGGATCTGGGGCATCGTTCTGACTTTCTGTCTCGCGTCGCAGATTGTGACCGGCATCGTGTTGGCCATGCACTACACCCCCAACGTCGACATGGCCTTCGCATCGGTCGAACACATCATGCGCGACGTGAATGGCGGCGTGATGCTGCGCTATCTGCATGCCAACGGCGCGTCGCTGATGTTCTTTGCGGTCTATCTGCACATCTTCCGCGGACTTTACTACGGCAGCTACAAAGCGCCGCGTGAAGTAACCTGGATTGTCGGCATGCTGATCTATCTGTTGATGGTTGCCACCGGATTTCTGGGCTACGTCCTGCCCTGGGGCCAGATGTCGTTCTGGGGCGCCACCGTGATCACCGGCCTGTTCGGTGCCATCCCGGGCATCGGCAACTCGATCCAGAATTGGCTGCTGGGTGGTTTCGCGGTCGACAACCCGACGCTGAACCGCTTCTTCTCGCTGCACTATCTGTTGCCGTTCGTCATTGCGGCGCTGGTGGCGGTTCATATCTGGGCCTTCCACACCACCGGCAACAACAACCCGACCGGGGTTGAAGTGCGCCGCGGCAACAAGGCAGTGGTCGAGGCGGACACCGTGCCGTTCTGGCCCTACTATGTCATCAAGGACCTGTTTGCGCTGGCGGTCATCCTGATGATCTTCTTTGCGATCGTCGGTTTCATGCCCAACTACCTCGGCGATCCTGACAACTACATTCAAGCCAATCCGCTGGCGACCCCCGCCCACATCGTGCCGGAATGGTACCTGCTGCCGTTCTACGCGATCCTGCGGTCATTCGATAACACGGTCTGGGCCGTGCAACTGGTCCACTTTGTCACGTTCGGCATCGTTGACGCCAAGCTGTTCGGCTTTCTCGCCTTTGTCGGCGCGATTGTCTGTCTGTTCCTGGTGCCATGGCTGGAT
>JANXPK010000312.1 GCA_025357355.1 Rhodobacterales bacterium | reverse complement strand
CCATCGCGATTCTCGCCGACTTGCAGGGCCCCAAGCTGCGCGTTGGCGTGTTTGCCAAGCCAGACGGCGAAATGCTGGCCGAGGGCGCGGCGTTCCGCATGGACCTGTCTTCGACCCCCGGCGATGCCAAGCGCGTTCAATTGCCGCACCCGGAGATCTTTGCCGCCCTTGAACCCGGCGCCTCGCTTTTGGTCAACGACGGCAAGATCCGGCTGAGAGTCGAAGACTGCGGCAAGGACTTTGCCAATTGCACCGTCACGGTCGGCGGCCAGATTTCGAACCGCAAAGGCGTGAACGTGCCCGACGTGGTGCTGCCGCTGGCGGCTCTGTCCGAAAAAGACCGCGGCGACCTTGAGTTTGCCTGCGAAATGGGTGTCGACTGGCTGGCCCTGTCGTTCGTGCAACGCCCCGAGGATGTGACCGAGGCCCGCGCCTTGGCCCGTGGCCGCGCGTCCATCATGTCCAAGATCGAAAAGCCTGCCGCCGTAAAGGCTTATGATGCCATCCTGCAGGTTTCGGACGGCATCATGGTGGCACGGGGCGACCTTGGCGTCGAACTGCCGGTCTACACCGTGCCGCCGATCCAGAAGCGGCTGATCCGCGGCGCCCGCGCTGCCGCCAAGCCGGTGATCGTGGCGACGCAAATGCTCGAATCGATGATCGAGGCGCCAGTGCCGACCCGGGCCGAGGTTTCCGACGTCGCCACCGCGATTTACGAGGGTGCCGACGCCGTCATGCTGTCTGCCGAATCGGCGGCGGGCAAATACCCGGTCGAGGCGGTGACGACGATGAACAACGTCGCCATTTCGGTCGAAAAGGACCCGACCTACCGTCAGGTCATCGAATCCTCCCGCAACATCCAGCGCGAAACCATCGCCGATGGCATCGTGGCCGCCGCGCGCGAAATTGCCGAGGCGACCAATATCCGCGCCATCGCCTGTTTCTCGCAGACCGGCACCACGGCCGCCCTGGTCGCCCGCGAACGTCCGCGGGTGCCGATCATCGCGCTGACGCCTTTGATGTCGACCGCCCGCCGCATGGCGCTGACCTGGGGCCTGCACACCGCGATCTGCGAGCCGCAGGAACGCTTCAAGGGTGCCGTGCTTGCCGCCGTCTTCGTCGCCCGCCGCGACGGTTTTGCCAATGTCGAGGATATGATCGTGCTGACGGCAGGTGTTCCCTTTAACGTGAAGGGCACAACCAACATTTTGCGCGTCGCTCCCTGCGATGAGAGGTTGATTTCCAAGGTAGATCCTGAATAATCAACGACGTAAACGTTGAAGGGTCTTGCCATGGATACCGACCTTCTTCTGGTCATCGGCATCGTTCTGTGCGTGCTTTCCATCCCGTCGTTGCTATCGGCCTATACCGAAGGGCGCGCGCAGCGGATGGGTGCCATTGCGGTACTGGTGGGCGGGGTGCTGATCGTGACCGCCCTATCGCGCGGCCACAGCTACACCTTTTCCGAAATCCCCGACGTGTTCTACCGGGTGATCGGCCGCTACACCAAATAGCGCGAAACCTCTTGCGTCGGGCCACACGCCCCCCTATACGCCACCGCCTGAATACCCCCGCACGGCCGGCCCTCGTGGCATGCCGAGTCGTGCCTGCAACGACGGAGATCGAAATGCCCAAGATGAAGACCAAGTCGGCGGCCAAGAAGCGTTTCAGCTTCACAGCCTCCGGTCGGGTGAAGGCCGGCAACGCCGGCAAGCGCCACGGCATGATCAAACGCTCGGCGAAATTCGTCCGCAACACGTCCGGGACCATGATCCTGAACGACAGCGATGCGAAGATCGTCAAGAAATACATGCCCTACGACCGGTAAGGAGAACACCACATGTCCCGCGTCAAATCCGGCAAGGTCACCCATGCCCGCCACCGCAAGGTGATCGCCAAGGCGGCTGGCTACTACGCCGCCCGCTCCACCAACTTCAAGACGGCGACGCAAGCTGTCGACAAGGCCAACCAGTATGCGACCCGCGACCGCAAGCAGCGCAAGCGCAACTTCCGTGCGCTGTGGATCGCCCGCATCAACGCCGCCGTGCGGCTCTATGATCCGGCCTTCACCTATTCGCGTCTGATCAACGGCCTGGCCCTTGCCGGGATCAACGTTGACCGCAAGGTCCTCGCCGACCTCGCCGTGCACGAGCCCGAGGCGTTCAACGCCATCGCCGCACAGGCCAAGGCCGCGCTGCCCGCCGCCGCCTGATCCGACAGGCCGCGCCAAAATCAGACCCCGTGCCGCAAGGCGCGGGGTTTTTCGTTGCGCCGCCAGCAGCCCTGTCTCGCGGCACCCCGTGCTTGCGGCAGCGGTGCGATTCCTGCAAGAACCGTCCCTTCCGAAACCAATCGCGGCGGTTTCGCGCATGTCCCAGCCGCTCGCAAATCCTTTAAATCCGGTTAATTTAATTTCTCATCATATTGATATTGAACAATAAAGACCATGGTCCGAACCTCGGACCGTCTCGCCAAGGCCCAAGAAAGCGCCGCTTGGCGGTGATTTTGCGCGAACCCCCATCCAGACGCTTCCCCCAAACTCCATCGCGTTCTAGTCTGGCCCGGCACCGCAACAGTTGTAAGGGGTTCAGTCATGGTGGTTTATGCCGGTCAGGTCTTGCGCGTCGATCAGGTCACGCATGAAACCTCTGCGACCTATCTGACCGTAACCGACGACGACACCCTGATGGGCTCTGCCGAGGCGGGCACCGTCTGGAATCTGTGCGGTATCAACACGGCCACACCTCCCGTGCTCGACCTGCGCCTCATCACCGGCACCCTTTTGGACGGCAGCGCCTACAGCTACGACGCCTTCCATTTCACCGCCCGTGGCAAGGATTTCTACATCCTGCCGTCCGAAATCGCCCCCGAGTCGGTCGGCGCGGTCGCCACCTCCACCATGGACGGCACGGTCACCGCGACCCCCTATCTCAGCCTCAACCTCGGCGCCGATGATCTTTCCCTGCCCGCAGGCCGCGCCCTCGTGGTCAGCTTTACCGGCGGCACCGCGACCTCCTCCCGCATCGGCACCCTGGCCGTGTCCGACGACGACAGCCGCATCCAGTTCGACGGCCAGAATGGCGCGCCCAACAGCGAGACCGGCCTTGCCGCGCAAGTCCTTCTCGATGACGGCCACGGCGCCTTCGGCTTCAATACCACCGGGCCGGGCCAGATGGTGCTGGTCAAGGTCAACTATCACGGCACCACCGGCGACGGCACATTCGAGGCGCTGCGCTACACCGTCCCCGGAACTGGTGGCGCGCTGGTCTACTACATCCCGCAAACCGGCAGCGTCGATCTGACCTCGGTCCTTTCCTATACCGGCGAGAGCCTGTTGCCGGGCTCGGCCAACAAGATCCATTACGCTGACTTCGGCATCACCAACGCCCTGACGCTGCAAACCGGCGCGGGTGGCGCGGATTATCTGACCGGCAGCTTTGTTCCCGACCACCTGGTGGGCCAGAACGGCAACGACACTCTGGTCGGCGGCATGGGGGCCGACAAACTGGAGGGTGGGGCGGGCGCTGATGTCCTGCACGGTGGCGCGCAGAACGATAGCCTGATCGGCGGCGACGGCAACGACGCCCTTTTCGGCGGCAATGACCGCGACAGCCTTGTCGGCGGGCTTGGCAACGATCAGCTGACCGGCAACTGGGGCAATGACAGCCTGTATGGCGGCGACGGCAACGACCGTCTGATGGCGGGATCCGACAATGACCTGCTCTATGGCGGCACCGGCAATGACAACCTCATTGGCTTTGACGGCAATGACACACTGACCGATGGCGCCGGTGTCGACACCTTGAACGGCGGCACCGGGGCGGATGTGTTCATTTTGGTGGCCGATGGCGCCATCGACCACATCGTCGATTTTCAAGACGGCATCGACCACATCCAGCTGGGCGTCGCGTTTTCCACCCTCACCATCACCACGCTCAGCGCGGGCCACGTCCGCATCGACTATACTGGCGAGGTCCTGCTGGTCGACGATCCCACCCTGCATCTGACCGCCGCCGACCTGACCGCCGCCGACTTTGTCTGAGGTTTGACCAACGCTCTGTTCATCTGCGGCAAGGCCCGCAAGCGCAGCCCCACCGCCGCAGGCATCGCCTCGGACTGGCCGGGGATCACCAGCGATTTCGCAGGTCTCAGCGCCGATGCCGACGAGCGGTTGAGCACCGAGCAACTGGACTGGGCCGATGTGATCTGCGTGATGGAGGCGCGACAGGCCCGCCACCTGCAACAAGCCTTTGGCCTGCATCTGCGCGGCAAACGCGTCGTCATCCTGGGCATCCCGGACCGTTTTGCCTGCAACGACCCCGACCTGATTGCCCTGCTTACCCCGAAACTCCGCGTTGTCCTCCGGCAAGACTGACCCTTGCCATTTGACACCCACTAGACCAATGCAAACCGTACCATGACCGACCTGACGCTCGACACCCGCACCGGCCTGCCCGACGCCTTGCGCGTACTTCTGGCCGATTACCCGCGCACCGACTGGACCCTGCATCGCAATTTCGACGGTCTGGTCAGCTTCTGGCTCGACCGCCACCTGAACTTTCGCGCCCTCACCTCTCAGATGGCCGCCGACAGTCAAGCCGTGCTGGACGGCACTGCCGACCCGGAGCGTTTTGCGGGCAACCTGTCGCGGCATGGCAACCGCTTCCTCACCGAACTGCACGGCCACCATCAGATCGAGGACAGCTATTTCTTCCCGCGCCTGACCCTGTTGGAACACCGCCTTTCCTACGGATTTGACATGCTTGAAACCGACCACCACGCTTTGGGCGACCTTTTGCACCGCTTCACTACCTCGGCCAATGCGGCGCTGACCGTCTGGGCAACGCCGGACCTTCTCACCACCACAGCCGCCTTTGCCATCGACCTTTCCACCATCACCGCTCGCCTCGACCGCCATCTGACCGACGAGGAAGACCTCATCGTCCCCGTCATCCTGCGCCATGGCCCCCAAGCCGTCGAATAGCCGCCACTTGCATCCGCCTGCCCATCCGGCTAGCACCACGCTGCATCTGAAGGAGGCTCCGATGGACGGGCTCGCCGCACTCAAAGCCAAATACCTGACCGCCGTTGCCGACGCCGCTGGCGAGGCCGCATTGGAAGAAGTGCGGCTGTCCGCCCTTGGCAAAAAGGGCGAAATCAGCCTCAAGATGCGTGACCTTGGCCAGATGGACCCGTCGCAACGTCAGGCCGCCGGTGCGACGCTGAACGCTCTGAAGGACGAGATCGACGCCGCCCTGCGCGCCCGCAAGGCAGCCTTAGGCGATGCCGCCCTCAATGAACGTTTGCGCACTGAATGGCTTGACGTCACCCTGCCTGCCCGCCCGCGCCGCATTGGCACCATCCACCCGGTCAGCCAGGTGATGGAAGAGTTGACCGCCATTTTCGCCGACATGGGCTTTGCCGTCGCCGAAGGCCCGCAGGTCGAAAGCGACTGGTACAATTTCGACGCGTTGAACATCCCGCCCGAACATCCCGCCCGACAAGAACACGACACGTTCTTCCTGCACCGCGATCCGGGCGACAACCGCCCGCCCCACGTTCTGCGCACCCATACCAGCCCGGTCCAGATCCGTGCCATGGCTGCCCAGGGTGCGCCCATTCGCGTCATCGCCCCCGGTCGCGTTTACCGGATGGACATGGACCAGACCCACACCCCGATGTTCCATCAGGTCGAAGGCCTCGCCATCGACCGCGACATCTCGATGGCCAATCTGAAGTGGACGCTGGAAGAGTTTTGCCGTGCTTTCTTCGAGGTGCCCTCGGTCGAACTCCGCTTTCGCGCCAGCCACTTTCCGTTCACCGAACCTTCGGCAGAGGTCGACATCCGCTGCTCCTGGGAAGGTGGCCAGTTGAAGATCGGTCAGGGCGACAAGTGGATGGAGATCCTCGGCTCCGGCATGGTCCACCCCAAGGTCCTGACCGCCGCTGGCGTTGATCCCGCAAAATGGCAAGGCTTCGCCTTTGGCATGGGCATCGACCGCATCGCCATGCTGAAATACGGCATCCCCGATCTGCGCGCGTTCTTCGAAAGCGACCTGCGTTGGCTGAGGCACTATGGTTTTGCGGCGCTGGATATGCCGGATCTGGCGGGCGGCCTTTCCTCATAGCTTGCGCTGCCGAAGCAAACCACCGTGGCCGACGCAAGGCACCCGGACTCCAAGTGTCATGAATCCTGAAATTTTCCCGTTGGCGGTGAGGCTATCTGCTCACCAGACCCGGCCGACCCAAAAGTCAGTTCCCGATCTGCTTTGCCAGCAAGCTCTCGGCCACCTGGCCGTAGTGGTTCAGGAACAGCAGGAACAGCAGCACCGTCATGCCAAGCAACAGCGCCAGCCGCATCGGGCGTGGCGGCTTTCGGTCGTTGGGGATTTTCATGATCGGGTCCATGCAGCACCTTTACGCCCAATTCGGCGCGAAATTGTGGCGCTACGGTGCCAAACTTGACGACAAGCCGTTTCCACATCAGAAACCCCCGCTTCCCCTTTGCCGCCCTATGGGCTAATCCCGTCCCGATCATTCCGAGGCACCGCGCATGAAATTCACTCTGTCCTGGCTGAAAGATCACCTCGCCACCGAGGCGACCCTCGACGACATTCTCTACGCCCTCACCGATCTGGGACTGGAGGTTGAAGATGTTGATAACCCAGCCGAAAAGCTGGGCGCTTTCCGCATCGCCCAAGTGATCGAGGCGATACAACTCCCCAATGCCGACCGCCTGTGCCTGTGCCGGGTCGCGACCTATCCGGACGGTCCGGGCGCAGCCATGCAAGAGGTGCAGGTCGTCTGCGGCGCCCCTAACGCCCGGACCGGTCTGATCGGCGTCTTCGCGCCCCCTGGCACTCACATCCCCGGCACCGGCGTCGACCTCAGACCCGGCGTGATCCGCGGGGTCAAATCCAATGGCATGCTGTGCTCTGAACGCGAGTTGATGCTGTCAGAGAACCACGATGGCATCATCGAACTGCCCGCCGACGCCCCCTTGGGTGCCCGCTTCATCGACTATCGCGGCATGAATGACCCGATGATCCACATCAAGGTTACCCCCAACCGCCCCGACGCTCTGGGCGTGCGCGGCATCGCCCGCGACCTCGCCGCACGTGGTTTGGGCAGCTTGAAACCCCTTAATATTCCCACGATCAAGGGCCACGGCCAGTCCAAAGTTCAGGTCGCCATCGACCCCGCCCTCAAGGTCAAAGGCTGCCCGCATTTCGCCGGACGCACCCTCTCGGGCGTCAGGAACGGCCCCTCGCCCGCTTGGCTTGCTGACCGACTCAAGGCCATCGGCCTGCGCCCGATCTCGACCCTGGTTGATGTCACCAATTACTTCACCTACGGCCTGAACCGCCCGCTCCATGTCTTCGACGTGGCTAAAATCACCGGCAACCTCCGCATCCACCCGGCGCAGGGTGGTGAGGAATTGCAGGCCCTGGACGGCAAAAGCTACTCGATCCGCGCCGGTCAAATGCTGATCTCCGATGACAATGCCCCGCAATCCCTTGCCGGCATCATGGGCGGCGAGCCGTCGGGCTGTACCCCTGACACCACCTCGGTTTTCCTTGAATCCGCGTTCTGGGACCCCATCACCGTCGCCGCCACAGGCCGTGCGCTGAAAATCAACTCTGACGCCCGCTACCGTTTCGAACGCGGCGTGGACCCGCAGTTCACCCTGCCCGGCCTCGACCTTGCCACGCAGATGATCCTCGACCTTTGCGGCGGCATAGCCTCCGACCTCGCCCAAGACGGCATGGCACCCGATACCACTCGCGTCTACCACCTCGACCCCGCCCGCGTGATCAGCCTCGTCGGCATGGACATCCCCGAGGCCGAACAGCGCAAGACCCTGACATCGCTTGGTTTCACCCTGAGCGGCAACGATATCACGCCGCCGTCCTGGCGCCCCGATGTCCTTGGCGACGCCGACCTGATCGAAGAGATTGCCCGCATCGCCTCGCTTACCAAACTGCAAGGCAAGCCGCTGGCGCGCGCCCAGACCGGCGTACCCCGGCCGGTGCTGACACCCATT
>JANXPK010000303.1 GCA_025357355.1 Rhodobacterales bacterium | reverse complement strand
CCGGAACGACTGCGCCGGTGTTCAAGGGCTGGATGGTGGCCTCGTCGCCCGGCCTTTCCGCCCTTGATCACCCACGTTATGACGTCTGGGTCTTGCGCTGCGACGTGCCCGACGCGGCACCCGGTGCCACCACCGCGCCGGGCAACAATACCGGCGGATAATCTGCCGGGGCGAAGGTGGCCTCGGCCGCCAAGGCGGCGGCCAGCTTGCGCTGATAAGTCGCTCGCGGGATCTCCACGGCGCCAAGGCTGGCCAGATGCGGGGTCAGGAACTGGGTGTCAAAGAGCTGAAATCCGCCCGCTCGCAGCCGGTGCACCAAATAGGCCAGTGCCAGTTTCGAGGCATTTGGCGCCCTTGAGAACATGCTTTCGCCAAAGAACGCCGCCCCGATAGCCACCCCGTAGACACCACCGATCAGACGGTCCTCTTGCCAGACTTCCAGACTATGGGCGTGACGATTGGCGTGCAAGGCGTTGTAAAGATCGAAGATTTCGGTGTTGATCCAGGTTTCCGCGCGGTCCGCGCAGCCGCTGACAACTGCCGCAAAGGCCTGATCGACCGTGACCGACACCATAGAGTGCAGGATATGATGCCGCAGACTGTGCGAGATATGAAAGCAGTCCAGCGGAAAGACCCCACGACGGCGGGGATCCACCCAATGTATCTCGGTGGCATCGCGGGACTGCGCCATCGGAAACACGCCAATCCGGTAGGCATGCAACAAAACTTCGGCAGTCAGACCCATTTCAGCCGCCCCAGATTGTGCTCCGGCAGAATTCAACCAGATCAGGCGCCAAACTTGGCCGCCAGCCACTTTTCCAGCCAATGGATGTTGTAGTCGCCATTCTGGATATCTGGCTCGGCCAATAGCGCATCGAACAGCGGGATAGTCGTTTCGATCCCGTCAATGATCAACTCGCCCAACGCCCGCTGGAGCCGCGCCAAGGCCTCGGGTCGGTCGCGGCCATGCACGATCAGTTTGCCGATCAGACTGTCGTAATAAGGCGGGATCGAATAGCCGCCGTACAGCGCTGAATCCATCCGCACCCCCAGGCCGCCGGGTGCATGGAACACCTTGACCCGCCCCGGACGCGGCGCGAAATCGGGCAGGCGCTCGGCATTGATCCGCACTTCGATGCAGTGGCCGTTGATTTCCAATTCGTCCTGGGTGAACGACATCGGCAGACCCGCCGCCACCCGGATCTGCTCGCGCACCAGATCGACGCCGAAAATGCCTTCGGTCACCGGATGTTCAACCTGCAGCCGCGTGTTCATCTCGATAAAGAAGAATTCGCCATCCTCGTACAGAAATTCGATGGTGCCCGCGCCGATATAGTTGATCTTGGCGACCGCATCCGCACAGACCTTGCCGATCTTCGCCCGCATCGCAGGCGTGATCACCGGCCCCGGCGCCTCTTCGAACACCTTCTGATGGCGGCGCTGCAAGGAACAGTCGCGTTCGCCCAGATGCACCGCGCGGCCCTTGCCGTCGCCAAAGACCTGAATCTCGATATGGCGCGGCTTTTGCAAGTATTTCTCGATATAGACCTCGTCGTTGCCGAATGCGGCCTTCGACTCGCTGCGTGCGGTCCGAAAGGCGATCTCCAACTCTGCGGGGTTGCGCGCCACTTTCATTCCGCGCCCGCCACCGCCTGCCGTGGCCTTGATGATCACCGGAAATCCAATGCCCGCCGCCACGCCAATCGCAGTCTCGTAATCTGCGACGCCACCGTCAGAGCCCGGCACCACCGGAATCCCCAGCTCTTTGGCCGTGATCTTGGCAGTTATCTTGTCGCCCATGATGCGGATGTGTTCGGCGGTTGGCCCGATGAAGGTGATGTCGTGGTCTTGCAGCGCCTGCGCGAAGGCTGCATTTTCGGACAGAAAGCCGTAGCCCGGATGAACCGCCTGCGCGCCCGTGATCTCGCAGGCCGAGATGATGGCGGCCTTGTTGAGGTAGGACAGGGTCGAGGATGCCGGACCAATGCAAACGCTCTCGTCCGCCATCCGCACATGCATTGCATCGGCATCCGCCGTCGAATGCACCGCGACCGATTTGATCCCCATTTCGCGGCAGGCACGGATCACGCGCAGCGCAATCTCGCCCCGGTTAGCGATCAGGATCTTGTCAAAGATCGGTTGGCTCGCCGCTCTTTCCATAGCCATCGGCGGCCTCACTCGATGATCAGCAAGGGGGCACCATATTCCACCGCCTGCCCATCGGACACAACGATACGCTTGACTGTACCCGCACGCGGCGCCGGGATGTGGTTCATCGTTTTCATCGCCTCGATAATCAACACCGTCTGACCTTCGGCCACGGTCGAGCCCACGGTCACAAAGGGCGTCGACCCCGGTTCCGCCGACAGATAGACTGTGCCAACCATGGGTGAGGTCACGGCGCCGGGATGTTGCGCCGGGTCCTCGA
>JANXPK010000276.1 GCA_025357355.1 Rhodobacterales bacterium | reverse complement strand
TGGGCGGGCTGGTCGAGGCGATGCGTCAAGTCAGCGCCGACATTGCTCACGACCTGCGAACCCCTTTGAACCGCTTGCGTATCCATATCGAGGCTGCTGCTGAGGCTGAAGCCAAGGGGATGCAAGCAACAGACGACCTTGCTGCAGCCTTGGCCGAAAGCGATACGATCAGCCAGACCTTTTCTGCCTTGCTGCGCATCGCCCAGATCGAGGCGGGTACTGCGCGGCAGAAGTTCGCCCACCTGGATGTGTCCACAGTTCTCATGGCAGTGGCAGAGGTCTACGCTGACGTGGCTGAGGACGCAGGAATGCACCTGATTTTCCAAACCACCGGCCAAGCCTTCATCGAGGGCGACAAGGACCTTCTGACCCAGGCCTTTGCCAACCTGATCGAGAACGCCCTTCGCCATTGTCCGCCTGGCACCGCGATCACCTGCGCGGTCCAGACAATTGGCAACCGAGTCCTGGCCCAGATACGCGATAGCGGCCCTGGTATCCCTGAGGCCGAACGCGACAACGTCCTGCGCCGCCTTTATCGCCTCGAAAAGAGCCGCACCACCGAAGGCTCTGGCCTCGGCCTCGCTTTGGTCAAGGCGGTGGCCGAAGAGCACGACGCCAAACTGTCACTGTCGGACGCGGAACCAGGCCTGAGTGTCACGCTCGACTTTCCGCTGGCCCAAGTCTTGGAATAGCAAACGGACGAAGAACCGGAGGCTGACCAACGAAAGCGCGCCCTTTTGGCCGACTGCTACGTGAGCCACAACTGGCCGATATGCCCAAGGGCTTACGGATTTGTAAGCTGAGCGACATTTGCCGGGCAAGTATGCGCCCTATCATTCAGGCTACATCCTTCCGCCATCACCGCAAAGGAGCAACTATGGTCCACCTTTTTCGCACTACCGCCCGGTATGCCGTGGTCGCCGTCGGCTTGTGCTGCGCGCTGGCACCCGTCTTCACCGCCTCGCCGGCGCAATCCGAGACCGCCATTGTCCCAGAAAAGAACCCGCCGGGCGACATCCCGGACAGTCAAGTCTTTGTCGTGTACACCGCCGCAGATTACACGCTGAAAGTGCCGGAGGGTTGGGCGCGGACGGAAGCGGGTGACACCGTTCGCTTTGCAGCCAAGCTCGACGGGGTCGCGGTCTCCTTGACCGTTCAGGTTGCAGCCCCGACGTTGGACTGGGTGAAGGCGCAATATCTGCCGGGTCTGGTGCGGACGGGGCGAGCGGTGACCGTCACCAAGTTCAGCACAGAAACCCTGCCGGGAGGCTCGGCCATCCGCCTAGACTATACCTCGAACTCCGATCCCAACCCCGTGACCAACAAGCAAATCCGGCTGGAGAATGCCCAGTTCCTGTTCTTCAAATCCGGTGCCATGGCCGCCCTTGATCTTTACGCGCCACAGGGGGCTGACAACGTCGATCAGTGGCGCCTGATGTCGCGTTCGTTCGCATGGCGCTGAGATGATCCTTGAAGCGCGGGATCTGTACCGGTTTTTTCACACTGGCGACGACGAGGTCATCGCCCTGCGTGGCGTCAGCCTTAAGGTGGTGCCGGGCGAGATTGTCGTCGTCATGGGGCCGTCGGGCAGCGGCAAGTCTACCTTGCTGCATTGCCTGGCCGGGCTTGACGAACCGGACGCGGGTCTGGTGACGATCGGGGGTGCCCGGCTTTCTCGTCGTCCCGAGGCTAAGCGTGCGGCGATCAGGGCGCGGCATTTGGGAATTCTGATGCAATCGGGCAATCTGTTCTCGCATCTGACGCTGGCTGAGAATATCCGGCTGCAAATGCAACTTGGTGCCGTGCAGAGTGCGACGCGCGTTGCGTCGTTGCTGGAACTGGTCGGGTTGACGCACCGCAGCCATGCCAGGGTCACTCAGTTGTCGGGTGGCGAGACGGCGCGGGCGGGGCTGGCGATTGCGCTGGCCTGCGACCCAGCGATCCTGATTGCGGACGAACCCACGGCTGAGGTCGATGCCGCCACCGAGGGCGGCCTGATCGCCCAGTTCGCGGCGCGGCGGTCGGCCGGTCAGGCCACGCTGATCGCCACCCATAGTGCCGCGCTGGCACGGCATGCCGACCGGGTCTTGCGCCTGGATGACGGAGTGATCCGCGATGACTGAGGCATTGGTTGTGGCGATGTCGCTGGGCAAGTCCTATCAGCAGGCGGGCGGGCAGGCGACCCCAGTCTTGTTCAACGTCGACTGCCAGATCGAAGGCGGGGCGCGGATTGCATTGGTCGGCCCGTCTGGCAGCGGCAAATCGACCTTGCTGCACCTTTTGTGCGGGCTGATCGTCCCGAGCAGCGGTCAGGTAATCTGGCCCGGTCTGGGTGTGGCGGAAGACCTGATGCCCGGCAAGGTGCAGGCAGTCTTTCAGAGCCCCAGCCTGTTTCCGGCGCTGAATGTGCACGACAATATCGCGCTGCCGATGCTGTTGCTGGGGCGCGCGCCCGGGTTCGGCCTGGCACCGGACGACTTGCTGGCGCGTTTTGGACTTGCCGATCTGGGGCTAAAGCTGCCAGAGGAATTGTCCGGCGGGCAGGCCCAGCGCGTGGCGATGCTGCGCGCCTTATCAGTCGCGCCACGCCTGATCCTGGCCGATGAACCGACCGGCCAACTGGACGGCAGGACCGCGGCCGAATTTCTGAGCGCCGTGATCGGCGAGGCGGAAGGGATAGGGGCCGCGTTGGTCATAGCCACACATGACCCGGCAGTCGCCGCTAGGATGGATCAGCGCTGGTTCTTGGATCACGGCAGGCTTGTGGCTGGTGCAGCGAATGGAGCAGCTGGATGACTATCCTGTGGATCCTGGGGCTTTTGCGCCACCGGTCGCTGCGCCTGATCGGGGCGGGTTTCGGCATCGCGGTCACAGTGGCGTTTCTGGCAGCGCTGGGGGCATTTCTGGCCGATAGCACCGCGTCCATGACCGAACGAGCTACTGCCGAAGTGCCCATCGATTGGCAGGTCGAGGCGGTGCCGGGTGCCGATGCCACAACTTTGGCCGCCGCGATCCGAAATGCAGCTCCGGTGCGGGAACTGGAACCCGTCGCCTATGCCGCTATCGCCGGATTTCAGGCGACAACTCGCGACAGCGTGCAGACTACCGGTCCGGGCAAGGTTGTGGGGGTTGGTCCGCACTACCTGACCGGCTTTCCCAAGGAGATGCGTCTGCTGTCCGGCTCGCCGCAAGGTGTGCTGATCGCCCAGCAGACCGCGTCGAATCTGCATGTCGGGCCGGGCGACACGGTCAGCATCACGCGGATAGGTCTTGATCCGGTCACGGTGACGGTGGCGGGCGTGATCGACATGCCGGACGCGGATGCGTTCTTTCAGGCGGTGGGTGTGCTACCGCGGACAGCACCGCAAGCGCCACCTGACAACGCGCTGATCCTGCCGCAGGCCGATTGGCACCGGGTATTCGATGCGCAGACCGCGCTCAGACCCGATACGACAAGGCAGCAATTTCACGTCAGACTCGACCATAGGAATCTTTCAACTCAGCCAACCGAGGCCTATGTTCAGGTCACCGGCCAGGCACGCAACCTCGAAGCCAAGGTGGCGGGCCAAGCGCTAGTTGCCGATACGCTGGGAGCGCGTCTCGATGCAGTACGCGGCGACGCGCTCTATGCCGCCGTCCTGTTCTTGTTCCTCGGACTTCCCGGGGCAGCGCTTAGTGCGGCCCTGACCGTTGCGATCTCGGCCAGTGGCGCCGGGAATAGACGGACCGAGCAGGCCTTGTTGCGGGTACGGGGTGCGAGCATCGGTCAGATCACTGGTCTTGCGGCGGCCGAGGCTGCGCTGGTCAGCGCCGGAGGAATAGCAGCAGGCTTGCTGGTCTTTGCCATCTTGGCATGGCTGGGATTGCCGAATTTGGGCAGTCGCCGATCCCTCTTGATAACGATCGGGGCAGCATCGGCGGCCGGTTTGGTTCTGGGGCTGATCGCAGTATTGATGCCAGCATGGCGGCAGGCGCGGGCGCAAACCGTGATGGCGCAGCGGCAGCCGGTTGGGCGCAAGGGCACACCGTTGTGGCAACGGCTGAGACTGGATCTGGTGCTGCTGGCACTGGCGGCGGGGTTCTTCTGGCAGAGCGCCAGCACCGGCTATGAAATCGTGCTCGCGCCCGAAGGGGTCGCGGCAGCCTCGGTGGACTACAAGGCCTTCTTGGCCCCGGCTCTGTTCTGGCTGGGATCGGCTCTTTTGGTGGTGCGGATCGTCAACGGCACCCTCGACACCAGAGTTCTGGTGTCCAGGC
>JANXPK010000220.1 GCA_025357355.1 Rhodobacterales bacterium | reverse complement strand
CATGGCCGCTGAGTTGGCGCCGGATGCAGGGCCGGTGCAGGTGGCTTTGGCGGCGCTGCCGGGGGCGCGGTACTTCCGGCATGATCTGGCGCGGGTCGACGGGATCGCGGCATTGTTGGATGCGGTGGGGCCGGTTACGTGCCTTGTCTCCAACGCAGGAGTGCCCGCGAAAGAACGCGGTGATCTGTTGAATGTCGCGCCGGAAAGTTTTGATTTCGTTATGGATATCAACCTTCGTGGGGCGTTCTTTCTGGCGCAGACTGTGGCGCGGCGCATGTTGGCAGAGGCGTCGCAGGACTATCGCTCGATGCTGTTCGTAACCTCGGTTTCGGCGCAGATGGTGTCGATCGAGCGGGCCGAATACTGCCTGTCGAAAGCCGCCGCCGCGATGATGGCGCAACTGTTCGCGGTGCGGTTGGCCCCGCTTGGGATCGGTGTCTTCGATCTGCGGCCCGGGATCATCGCGACGGGGATGACGGCGGGGGTGACGGACAAGTATTCCAACCTGATCGCGGGCGGGCTGGTGCCTGCGGCGCGGTGGGGACAGCCTTCGGACATCGGCTCTGTCGCCGTGCCGCTGGCTTTGGGACAGATGAGTTTTGCGACCGGCGCGGTGATCCCGGTGGACGGCGGTCTTTCCGTACAAAGGCTATAGGATGGAATACGACTTCATCATCGTTGGTGGCGGGTCAGCGGGCGCGGTTCTGGCGGCGCGGCTGTCGGAGAACCCCGCCAACCGTGTCTTGCTGCTGGAAGCGGGCGGGCGTGACCGCCACCCCTTCTATCACCTGCCCGCCGGATTTGCCAAGATGACCAAGGGCATCGGGTCGTGGGGCTGGCATACCGTGCCGCAGCGCCACATGAAGGATATGGTGATCCGCTATACTCAGGCCCGCGTGATTGGCGGCGGCTCCAGCATCAATGCGCAGATCTACACGCGGGGCAATGCGCTGGATTATGACGAATGGCGGCAGATGGGTTGTACCGGCTGGGGCTATGAGGATGTGCTGCCGTATTTCCGCAAGGCCGAGGATAACGACACTTACGACAACCGCTATCACGGCAAGGGCGGTCCGTTGGGCGTCAGCCAACCCCGCGCGCCGCTGCCGATCTGCGAGGCCTATTTCGCGGCCGCCGGGCAGTTGGGCATTCCGCGCAACCTGGACATGACGGGCGAGGTGCAGGACGGTGTGGGGTTCTATCAGCTGACCCAGAAACACTTTCGCCGGTCATCGACCGCCACAGCCTATCTGCGTCCAGCGCGCGGGCGGGGAAACCTGCACATCAAGACAGGCGCGCAAGTCCTGCGTATCCTTGTAGAAAATGGCAGAGCCACTGGGGTGCAACTGGCCGACGGTGCGGTGCGGGGGGCCGAAGTCATTCTGTCCAGCGGTGCCATCGGAAGCCCGCGTTTGTTGCAGTTGACCGGGATTGGCCCGGCGGATCATCTGCGCGCGGTGGGTGTGCCGGTGGTGTTCGACCAGCCCAGCGTTGGGGCGAACCTGCAGGACCATGTCGATCTGTTCGTGATTGCCGAATGTTCGGGGCCGCATACCTACGACCGCTTTGCAAAGCCGCATCTTTCGGCCTTGGCGGGGTTGCAGTATCTGCTGATGCGGAAGGGGCCGGTCGCCTCAAGTCTGTTTGAAACCGGCGGGTTCTGGTACGCCGATCCTGCCGCGCGGAGCCCGGATATCCAGATGCACCTGGGGTTAGGGTCAGGGATCGAGGCCGGGGTGGCGGCGATGCCACAGGGCGGGGTCACGCTCAACTCGGCTTATCTCAGGCCGCGTTCGCGCGGGACGGTGCGGCTGGCATCGGCTGACCCGCTGGCGCCGCCGCTGATCGACCCCAACTATTGGGCGGACCCCTATGACCGGGAAATGTCGATCCGGGGGTTGAAGCTGGCGCGAGAGATCATGCGGCAGGACGCGTTGAAACCGTTCATCCTGGCCGAGCGGTTGCCGGGGCCGAAGGTGCAGACAGAGGAGGATTACTTCAATTACGCCTGTGCCCATGCCAAGACCGACCATCATCCGGCGGGGACCTGCCGGATGGGAGTGGATGCCGGCGCTGTGGTGGACCCGCAGTTGCGCTTCAACGGGATTGCCGGGCTGCGGGTGGTGGATGCGTCCATCATGCCGGGCGTGATTTCCTCCAACACCAATGCCGCCACGATCATGATCGCGGAGAAGGCGGCGGACATGATCAAGGGTGCCAAATGATCCGCCACATCGTTCTGATCCGCTTTCGTCCCGACGTGACCGAGGCGCAGATTGCGGGCCTGTTCGTGGCCTTGCCCGTACTCGCGGCCAAGTTGTCGGGGGTTCTGCACTTTGCGGCCGGTCGCAGTGAAAGCCCCGAGCGGATCGAGCGGGGCTACCTGCACGGCTTTACGGTCGATTTCACCGATTGGGCGGCGCTGGCGACCTATCAGGCTGACCCGGACCACAAGGCCTTTGGCGGCTCGCTGGTCGCCCACGCCGTGGGCGGTATCGACGGCATTCTGGTTTTCGATCTGGCGGTGTGATGATGCTGACCCTTCCTACCGAGACTGGCCTTGAGCCTTACAGCCTGACCGGCACGCCCTTGATCCCGCGCGCGCCAAAGGTGCCGCTGACCCGCACGGCGTTCGCCGCCGCTCATGTCGTGAGTGACCCGCTGCGCGAGCGTAACCCCTGGGACACCAGGCCAGCGGTGGATTGGGACGCAACGTTGGGCTTTCGACAGGGGTTGTGGGATCAGGGGTTGGGTCTGGCCGAGGCGATGGACACCGCCCAGCGCGGCATGGGGGTCGATTGGGTCACGGCGCGTGAGTTGATCGAGCGGACCATGGTGGCGGCCAAGGCCCATCCGTTGCGGCCAAGGGTGGCGTGCGGGGCGGGGACGGATCATGCGAGCGGGCTGACTTCGGCTGCGGATATCGCCGCAGCTTATGAGGTTCAGGCAGAGGCGATCGAGGCGGCGGGGGGGCAATTGATCCTGATGGCCAGCCGGGCGTTCACGGCGATTGCGGCGGGTGAGGCGGTGTACCGGGCGGTCTATCGCCGCCTGATCGACGGGGCGGCGCAGCCGGTGATCCTGCATTGGCTGGGCGCGATGTTTGATCCGGCATTGGCGGGGTATTGGGGAAGTCGGGATGTGGCGCGGGCATCGGATTTCGTGCTG
>JANXPK010000214.1 GCA_025357355.1 Rhodobacterales bacterium | reverse complement strand
AGCCAAACCGCCGAAATCCAGATCCGCGTCGCCCTCATCAATCGCTTCAACGCACTCGGAACCGCCGAGATCGTCCGCGTGGCATGATGCCAATAGGGAAAGGGGCTGTCATGCCTCAGACGTGACTTACGCAACAACGCCTCGCCAATTGGGAAAAATCTTGATGACTCAATATTTCCCGCACATACAGAGGAAGTGAATTCCAAAGCACACAGATCAAACCGATCCGACCATTCCTCGGTACTTGGCGCAATCCAGTTTCGATAGGAGCTTGAGGTGATGTACATCTTCTCGTTCTTTGCATCTAGGCAAGCAGAGTTTACATCCTGATTTCTGAGTTGGTGTTGTGTCGCAAAGGCAAAATATCGATTTCTGTATTGCAAAAGCGTGCAGCTTCCACTCGTGTTTATCTCATACGGAGAGCTCACATTGAAGAATTTGAGTGAGTCGCAATATTTTCCCAGATGTGCCTGAACATCATTTGGCAACACATAGAGCCCATTGACGCCAATCGATGTTAGCGACCGATATTCTGCAAGTGAGAATCTACTGAGAAGGTCATTCACATAAGGGCCCTCAATTTCTGCTTTATGATATGGAAGAGTAATAAATCAGCCAGTTTGTCACCAAATTGGTAGGATGAGCAGTTTGCCCATACCGGTAAGAAATCTCACAAAATCTTCTGCCCCGTCTTTGCCCAATCCTTCATGAACTGCTCCAGCCCCTTGTCGGTCAGGGGATGCGAGACCATCGCCTTGATGACCGCAGGGGGGGCGGTGACCACATCGGCGCCGATCAGGGCGGCCTGGGTGATGTGGTTGGCGGTGCGGATCGAGGCGGCGAGGATCTGGGTCTCGTAGCCGTAATTGTCATAGACCTGACGGATGTCGCTGATCAGCTCCATCCCGTCCATGTTGATGTCGTCGAGGCGACCGACGAAGGGCGAGATGAAGGTGGCGCCGGCCTTGGCGGCCAGGATTGCCTGATTGACGCTGAAGCACAGGGTGACGTTGACCATCTTGCCCTCGCCCGACAAGACCTTGCAGGCCTTCAGCCCGTCCCAGGTCAGCGGCACCTTGACGGTGATGTTCTCGGCGATCTCGGCCAGTTTGCGGCCCTCGGCGATCATCTCATTCGCCGTCAGCGCCACCACTTCCGCCGAAACGGGCCCGGCGACCAGCGCGCAAATCTCGCGCGTCACCTCCAGAATATCGCGCCCGGATTTCAGGATCAGCGAGGGGTTGGTGGTGACGCCGTCCACCATGCCCAGATCGTTGAGTTCCTTGATGGCCGGTACATCGGCGCTGTCGACGAAGAATTTCATGAAGGCCGTCCTTGACTGATTGCGATAGGGTCGCCACGGGTTTACCGCAAACCCGTCGCAGGGGAAAGTGTCTATGGTCGAGCGGGTCTATGATGAGGGCGATCTGGTAGGCGTGTTGACCGCCGAGCCTTTGGGCCGCATTCTGGACTATCGCGCGCCTGAGGGTGGCTGCGGCGACGGTGATTTTGTCGAGGTTCCGCTGGGGCCGCGCCGGGTTTTGGGCGTGGTCTGGGGCCATGGCGAAGGCAAGTTCGATCCGGCGAAAATCCGCCCCGTAACCCGCGTTCTGGACGTGGCCCCGATGCGGGCTGAACTGCGCGCCTTTCTGGCCCGGGCCGCCGAATACACCCTGACCCCGCTTTCCGCCATGCTGCGGCTGGCGACCCGCGCCCCGGGCCTTGGTGATCCGCCCGCGATGCGGCGCGTCTTGCGGCTGGGGCCCGCGGTTCCCAACACCCTGACCGACGCCCGCCACCGCGTGGTCGGGGCGCTGCGCGATTTTCGCGGCGCCCCGGTCACCCTGTCCGAACTGGCCGAAGCCGCCGCTTGTGGCCCCGCCGTCATCAAGGGCCTGGTCAAGCTGGGTGTGGTGCTGGAAGAAGACGCCCCGCGCGATCTGCCCTATCCGCCGATGGACCCGCGTCCGGCGCCGCATCTGATCGGCGATCAGGTTCCGGCGGGCGATGCATTGGTCGCCACGATCGCCGCCGGTGGCTATTCCACCACGCTGCTGAAGGGCGTCACCGGTTCTGGCAAGACCGAGGTTTATCTGGAAGCCGTCGCCGAGGCCCTGCGTCATGGCCATCAGGCCCTGGTCCTTTTGCCCGAGATTGCCCTGACCGGCGACTTTCTCGCCCGGGTCGAGCAGCGCTTTACCGCCCGCCCTGCCGAATGGCACTCCGGCGTCACCCTGACCGAACGCCGCCGCCTGTGGCGCATGGTGGGGCAGGGCGAGGCGCAACTGGTCGTCGGCGCGCGGAGTGCCCTGTTTCTGCCCTTCCACGACCTTGGCCTGATCGTGGTCGATGAGGAACACGACACCTCCTACAAGCAGGAAGAGGGGGTGCTGTACCACGCCCGCGACATGGCCGTCCTGCGCGCGGCCATCGCCGGTTTTCCGGTCATCCTGTCCTCTGCCACGCCGTCCCTGGAAACCTGGGCCAATGTCGAGGCTGGCAAATATGGCCGCCTTGACCTTTCTACCCGCTTTGGCCCCGCCGTTATGCCGCGGATGGCCGCCTTGGACATGCGCGACGAAAAGCTGCCCGCCGACCGCTGGATTTCCGAACGCCTCGCCCGTCAGGTGCAAGTGCGGATCGACGCCGGGGAGCAAGCGCTGCTGTTTCTCAACCGCCGTGGTTATGCCCCCATCACGCTGTGCCGTGCCTGCGGCCATCAGGTGGGCTGCGACGATTGCGACGCGCGCATGGTCGAACACCGTTTTCTCAAGCGGCTGGTCTGCCACCAGTGCGGTGCCACCAAACCCATCCCCACGATCTGCCCGGACTGCAAGGTCGAAGGCCGCATGGCCGCCGTCGGCCCCGGAGTGGAACGCCTTGCCGAAGAGGTCGCAGCCCGCTTCCCCAACGCGCGCCTTGCCGTGCTGTCGTCGGACCTGTTCGGGTCCGCGCGCGCGCTGAAAGAACAGATTGCCCTCATTGCCGCGGGCGGCGCCGACATCATCATC
>JANXPK010000177.1 GCA_025357355.1 Rhodobacterales bacterium | reverse complement strand
GGGGCCAAGGCCTCGATGTCGATGCTGGGCGCGTTGGGGGCCGAGGGGCTTGCACGTGCCATCGCCTTGGGGGATGCCCGCGCCATTCAGGCGGCGCAGGGTGTTGGACCCAAACTGGCGCAACGGGTTATTCTGGAGCTGAAAGCCAAGGCGCCGGGGGTGATGGCGATGGGGGTGGCACTGTCGGCCACAGCCGAGGCGGATGACGTGGTAGTCGAGGCCGCGCAACCCGCTCGTCGTCCGGTTGCGGTGCCCAGCGTGGCGCAGAACCGCGCGGCGTTTACGGCGGACGCGTTGTCGGCACTTTTGAACCTTGGATATGGGCAGGGTGATGCGGCGGGCGCGGTCGCGACTGTCGCCGCAGACCTGCCTGAGGCCGGTACCGCCAGCCTGATCCGTGCCGCCCTGAAATTACTGGCCCCGAGGTAGTGTATGCAGGACCGCCCGCTGACCCTCACGAAACTGCCGGAGGATACCGACCGCGCTCTGCGACCGCAGACGCTGGAGGAGTTCGTGGGGCAGGCCGAGGCGCGGGCCAATCTGCGCATCTTCATTGAATCCGCCAAGATGCGCGGCGAGGCGATGGATCACACCCTGTTTCACGGCCCGCCCGGTCTGGGCAAGACCACGCTGGCGCAGATCATGGCGCGCGAATTGGGGGTGGGCTTTCGCATGACCTCGGGACCCGTGCTGGCCAAGCCGGGTGATCTGGCGGCAATTCTAACCAACCTTGAGCCGCGCGACGTGCTGTTCATCGACGAAATTCACCGGTTGTCGCCGGTGGTGGAAGAGGTGCTGTATCCCGCACTGGAGGATTTCGCGCTGGACCTTGTCATCGGCGAGGGTCCCGCTGCCCGCACAGTCCGCATCGAGTTGCAGCCTTTCACGCTGGTGGGCGCCACGACGCGGCTGGGCCTGTTGACCACGCCGTTGCGCGACCGGTTCGGCATCCCGACGCGGCTGGAATTCTACACGGAAGACGAGCTTGACCTGATCGTCACCCGGGGCGCCCGGCTGCTGGGGGTGGCGGCTGATCCGCTGGGCACGCGCGAGATTGCCAAGCGGGCGCGGGGCACGCCGCGGATTGCCGGGCGGCTGTTGCGGCGGGTGGTGGATTTCGTGACGGTCGAGGGTGATGGGCGGCTGACCAAGAAGATTGCCGACAATGCCCTGACGAGACTGGGCGTCGATCACCTTGGGCTTGATTCAAATGACCGGCGTTACATGAACCTGCTCGCAGAGCATTACAGCGGCGGGCCGGTCGGGGTGGAGACCATTGCGGCGGCGCTGTCGGAGGCGCGGGACGCCATCGAAGAGGTCATCGAGCCCTATCTGTTGCAACAGGGTCTGATCCTGCGAACCCCGCGCGGGCGGATGCTGGGGCAGCGTGCCTGGCGCCATCTGGGGTTGGAGCCACCCAAAGCGCCGGGGCAGTCGGACCTGTTCGAGGTCTGACGGTGGTCCGAGGTTCGGATCGAGTGATTTATTGTTGTATTACAATGATATAGCGATTTTCATTAACCAAAACGAAAGGATATGATCCGGTGTGGCCG
>JANXPK010000129.1 GCA_025357355.1 Rhodobacterales bacterium | reverse complement strand
GCTGCGGCGCATCCGTTTCGGCGTGGTTCTGCAACAGGGGGAAACGGCGGTCAGGCTTGTAGTGATGATCCGAATGGCGCTGCAGGTTGATGAGCAGCCAGTTGGAGGCCTTGTGTGTGGCGTTCCACGAATGGCGCGGCTGGACATGCTCATACTTGCCGTCGCCCAGATGGCGGCGGGTCAGGCCGTAGTGTTCGACGTAGTTGACCAGTTCCAGCTGCCAGACCGCCACCAGGGCCTGAAAGAGAAAAAAGACCAGCCCTTCCCACCCGCCGACAAAAAGAGCGAGCAAAAGCATGGCGGCTTGCAGCAGGGCGTAGCGCAGAAAGGGGTTCTCCGGCGAAAACGGCGACTTGCCCTTGCGTGCCAGCATGGCCGCTTCGGCGCGCCAGGCTGACTGCGGACATTGACGCAGGATCCGAAGGAAAAAGCGGTGAAATCCCTCGCCATAATGCGCCGTCACCGGGTCGCGCGGCGTGCCGACGTAAAGGTGATGAACGCGCAGGTGTTCAGAGCGGAAGTGGCTGTACAGCACCGACGCCAGCAAAAGGTCGGCAAGCCAACGCTCCAACGGGTCAGACTGGTGCATCAACTCATGGGCATAGACGATGCCGATGGTGCCCGACATCACACCCATGCCGAAGAACAGCATCAGCTTTTCAAAGATGTTCAGATGGCTGGCTTGCGGGACGTACCAGAGCATCATCAACAGGATGGTGAACTGCAGCGGGAACCACATCATCGTGATGGCCTTGTACCAGAACAGGTCGTCCTCGCTGGTCTCGAGGTCGGCATTGTCGGGGTTGAGGCCAAGCAGCGCATCCAGCAGCGCGTAAAGGCCCCAGGTGTAAAGCGGTAACAGGAACACCGCCCAGCCGCCCCGGGCCATTCCGATCATCGCCATCGGCAAAGTGCCAAGCGACAGCCAGAACGGCAGGGCATTTTGCAGGCGGGCGACGTCCTGCGGGGCGATGACGGTCATGGGTTACCTCATTTGCCGCAGTCTAGCGTGAAATCGACGCGGCTCAACGGGTTGTGATGGCGCCAAACGCCAAGTCATGAGCTTTTCGCATCAATGTGGGCAAGCCACGCGGCGAAAACAGGTTTGACCCCTGAAATTCGCCGCGGCTGGTGATGGCGTTCTGCGGAACTTCGGCCACTTTCACCGCTAGGGTCAGGTGGAAATGGGTGAAGGTGTGGTGAACCTGCCCAACATGACGCCAGTCAGCCGATAGCGGGGCCGCGCCCGAGGCACCGTCCCAACCGTCGCCGGGAAAGCCCAATGTGCCACCCAACAGGCCGTGGCCTGGGCGGCGTTCCAAGAGCAGCGCGCCATCGGCCCGGCGCGCCAGCCAGACGGTGCCGGTGCGGGCAGGCTTGGTGGCTTTGGCCAGTTTGCGCGGCAGGTCGCCCTGAATGCCAAGCTGACGGGCCCGGCAAACTTCGGTCAAAGGACAGAGGACGCAAGCAGGGTTGCGCGGGGTGCAGATGGTGGCACCAAGATCCATCACCGCCTGAGCATAGTCGCCGGGACGGCCCGCAGGGGTCAGGCTGGCGGCAAGGGCGGTCAATTCGGGCTTGGCCGCGGGCTGCGGGGTCTGGACGGCGAAAAGCCGGGCCATGACGCGCTCGACATTGCCGTCAACCACGGTCTCGGGGCGGCCAAAGGCGATGGCGGCGACGGCGGCGGCGGTATAGGGGCCGATGCCGGGCAAAGCGCGCAGCGCGGCCAGATCGGCGGGAAAGTTTCCACCGTGGCGCGCCATGACGGCGCGGGCACAGGACAACAGGTTGCGGGCGCGGGCGTAGTAGCCAAGGCCTGCCCACTCGGCCATGACCGCGCCATCCTCGGCCGCAGCAAGGGATGCGATATTGGGCCAGCGCTTGGTGAAGCGGTCGAAATAGCCACGAACGGCCGCAACGGTGGTCTGTTGCAACATGACCTCGCTCAGCCAGACGCGGTAGGGATCAGGTGGCACGCTGCTGCCGGGTGGACTGCGCCACGGCAAGTCGCGGGCATGGGCGTCGTACCAGACCAAAAGGTCGGCGGTCATCATTTGCCCCGGCTTCACGTCAGCGTCACGCAATCTTTATGCTCCGTTAACTGCCAAGCCTCTGGCCGAGGTCGCCTCTGAACGGCTACAATAACGCGAGATCGCAGCAGGACCAGATGGCCCGTACACCGCCAACAGGCAACAGCCCCCCGGAACGCCGCATGCGCGGATTCGAGACCACCTCGGGTCTGTTGCAAAACCGTATCCGCGAGGTTGGCGAAAAGCGCGGCTTTGCAGTGACGCGGCTCTTGACCCAATGGACCGAGGTAGCGGGTGAGGCGACAGCGCGGATCACAAGGCCCGTCAAGATCGGCTATGGGCGCGAGGGGATGGGGGCGACGCTGACCCTGCTGGTCGCCGCCGCCCATGCGCCCATGGTGCAAATGGAATTGCCGCGTTTGAAAGACCGCATCAACGCCGTCTACGGCTACGCCGCCATCGCGCGGATCAGCCTGACCCAGACCGCAGCCACCGGATTTGCCGAGGGGCAGGCTGAATTCACCCCGTCCCCGAAACAGCCCAAGCCTGACGACCCAGAGGTGCAAGCCCGCGCGCAGGCTTATGCGGCACCGGTTCGGGACGACAAGCTGCGCGATGCCCTTGCGGCTTTGGCGCAAAACATCTTAACTCGTCGGAAATCCACGGAAGGCCCGATAAAATGACCATGCTCCTTTCCCGCCGCAATCTGATTTTGCTGTCATCGGGCTATGCCGCCCTGACCGCCTCAGGTCTGCACGCCGACACCACGGCGGCTACGACCGCTCCGGCCGCAAGCGACGCCCCGATCGTGATCACCGATCTTGGCATCGGCGAGGCCAGTGCCAAGCTGCAGATGTCGGAATACCTGTCGCTGACTTGCCCGCATTGCGAGCATTTCCATGCCGAGCTCTATCCGAAAATGAAGGCCGACTACATCGACACCGGCAAACTGCGGCTGACCCTGCACGAGGTCTATTTTGACCAGCTGGGCCTGCTTGGCGCAATGACGGCGCGTTGTGGTGGCGAGTTGCGCTATGTCGGCATCATCGACATGCTTTATGGCAAGCAGCGCGACTGGGCGGCGGCGGCCGATATGGGCAGCGCCGTGGACGCCCTGAAGAAGATTGCGCGCCTGGCGGGAATGACCGACGATCAGGTCGATGTCTGCCTGAAGGACCAGAAGATGGCCGAGGCGCTGGTGCAGCATTACAAGGACGCTCTGACCAAGGATTTCCCGAACGACAGCTTTCAGGGCACGCCTTCGTTCATTGTCAACGGCACGGTCAACACCGAGATCAATGCCAACATGGCCTATGCCGACCTGCAGAAGGTCCTTGACGGTCTTCTGGCCAAGTGAGCCCGCTCGACGGCATCAAGGTCGTCGAACTGGCACGGATTCTGGCGGGGCCGTGGGCCGGGCAGACATTGGCCGACCTCGGCGCCGAAGTGACCAAGGTCGAGGCGCCGGAGGGCGATGACACCCGCCAATGGGGCCCGCCGTTCATCGACCGGGAAGGCGACCGGTCGGCTGCCTATTTCCACGCGACCAACCGGGGCAAGCGCTCGGTGATCTGCGATTTCCGCACACCGGAAGGGCAGGCGGTGGTGCGACGGTTGGTGGCCGATGCCGACGTTCTGATCGAAAATTTCAAGGTCGGGGGGCTGGCCAAATACGGGCTGGACTATGAAGGTCTGCGGGGGATCAACCCCCGGCTGATCTATTGCTCGATCACCGGGTTCGGCCAGACCGGGCCTTATGCCCAACGTGCAGGCTACGATTTCATCATTCAGGGCATGGCCGGGTTGATGAGCGTCACCGGCGAGCCGGGCGGGCAGCCGCAAAAGGTGGGCGTGGCGGTGACAGACATCTTTACGGGGGTCTATGCGGTGACGGCGATTTTGGCCGCGCTGCTGCAAAGGGGCCGGACCGGGCAGGGCCAGCAGATCGACATGGCGCTGATGGATGTGGCGACCTCGGTCATGGCCAATCAGGCGATGAACTATCTGGCGACCGGGGTGGCGCCAGGGCGGATGGGCAACGCGCACCCCAACCTCGCCCCCTACGCCGTGTTCGAATGTGCCGATGGCTGGATCATCCTGGCCACCGGCAACGACGGGCAATATCGGCGGCTGTGCGGGATTCTGGGACTGGCCGACATGGCCGCGGCGGCGGAGTTTGCCAGCAACGCCTTGCGCATTGCGGGTCGGGTCGAAATGACGCGGCGGCTGACCGAGGCCACGAGGCGGATGTCCAAGGCCGATCTCTTGGCGGCCTGTGAGGCAGAGGGCGTTCCGGCCGGGCCGATCAACGACCTTGCCGAGGTTTTTGCGGACCCGCAAGTCATCGCGCGCGGGATGCAGATAGCACCCGGCGGCGTGCCGGGCGTGCGTTCGCCGATGACCTTTTCGGACGCGGATCTGGTGCTGGAGCGTCCTGCGCCAAAGCTGGGAGAGGGCGGCTGATTGACACCTTCGCCCCCGATTCGCAGGCTCATGGTTAACGCGGGCTCGGGGCCGAAAACTTCGCCCAAAGTGTAGTGGCATTGTAGGCGGAATGTAGGGGATTTGTAGGTTGTTCATCTTTCGTTAATCCAGCCAATTAACGCGGCGAACTCAAGGGCTTGGCGGTGTTCGACCGAAGCCCAAACCCGCACCGTGACGAATGATCAATCCCGGCCCTGCACCTTTTCGCCCGCCGCGTGTCGTGCTAGGGCCGGGGCATGAACCCCTTTCCCAGCAAAGACGAAATCCGCCAGTGGATCACCGGCAATCCCGGCCTTTCGGCCAAACGTGATATTGCCAAGGCCTTCGGCATCAAGGGTGACGCCCGCATCGACCTTAAACGCATCCTGCGCGAACTGGAGGAAGAGGGTGTCGTCGAGAAAAAGGCGCGGGTCTACCGCGAGCCCGGCGCTCTGCCGCCGGTGGCAGTGCTGGAGGTGTTGGCCCCTGACGGCGACGGCGATCTGTTCGCGCGACCGCTGGAAGAGGG